>NZ_JBFAAX010000754.1:0-2762 GCF_040639995.1 Actinosynnema sp. NPDC023658
CACCACGTGCCGTCGGCGGCGCGGTAGGGGTACCAGCGGCCGTCCGGGCCGTAGCGCAGTTGTCGGTCATGGACGGTCCACCGGTTGCGCCACACGGTCGGTTCGGGCAGGTCGCCACCCGCCCAGGCGGCACGGGCACGGGCGACGTCGGCACGACCCGGCGTCCAGGGCTGTTCCAGGACGTCCAGAGCGGTGGGGCCGCCCTGACGCCAAGCCCGCACGGCACGGGCGTCGACGTCGAGCCGATCGCGCAGCGCGGGGTGGGTGGCGGCCATGCGGATGCGATCACGGCGGTCGTCGGTCACCGGCCACCGCCCCGTGGCCAGCACCTCGCGGGCCTTGGCGGCGGCGTCCGCGACGAGCAGTCGCAACACCTCCACGTCCAGGCCCGCCACGGGTTCGAAGTCGGGCAACGGGCCCAGCTCGCCGGGCGGCGGGTCGTCGGGCAGCCCACGCGGCGGACGGGCGAAAGCGACGGTGGCCGGGACACCGGCGGTCGGGCGGGCACCGGCGACCACCTCGTCCTGGTCACGTCCACGCAGGAGCAGCAACACCCACGGGTCGGCGTCGAGCAACCACGACGCCTGGTGGCACAGCGCTGCGGCGTGCCGACACGGCAGCTCCCAACCGGGACAGGTGCACTCGGGGTCGAGGTCACCGATACCGGGCAGCAGCGACACCCCGGCGTCGGCGGCCGCGTCGGCCAGCTCCCGGGGCATCTCCCGGTCCAACAACGCTGCCAGGTGCCCGGCCTTCGCCGCGATCTGACCGAGGAACCGAGCCCACTCGGCGTCGGTGAGCTCGGTGAGGCGCACGACCGTCCGGTAGGTGTCCTCACTGTCGTAGACGGTGGCGTCGAGACGCCCCGGGCTGACGGTGATGGTGCCGACCAACCCGGCGTGGGCGTACTTGCGGCCCTGCCGCAGCGGCGCCTGGTCCAGCGAGGTGTCCTCCAACGCCTGCAACCACGCCTTGCCCCACCACGAACGGGCACGGCGCACACCCCTGCCGAACGCCGGGAAGCCCTTCACGCGGTCGCTCATGCGCCGCTCCGCAGCTCGACCAGGTTGCCCAGCTCCTCATCGGACAGTTCGGTGAACGCCGCGTCACCACGCGCCAGCACGGCATCGGCCAGGTCCCGCTTGGCCCGCAGCATCTCCGCGATCCGGTCCTCGATCGTGCCCTCCGCGATGAGCCGGTGCACCTGCACCGGCCGGGTCTGACCGATGCGATGCGCGCGGTCCGTGGCCTGGTCCTCCACCGCCGGGTTCCACCACCGGTCGTAGTGCACGACGTGATCGGCGCGAGTCAGGTTGAGACCCGTGCCCGCGGCCTTCAACGACAACAGGAACACCGGGCAGTCCCCGTCCTGGAAGCGACGCACCATGTCCTCACGAACCGCGACGGGCGTGCCGCCGTGCAACAACTGGCAGGCCACACCCCGATCCGCGAGGTGACGCTCGATCAACCGCGCCATCGCGACGTACTGGGTGAACACCAGCACCGCCCCGCCCTCGGCCAGGATCGTGCCCAGCAGCTCGTCCAGCAGCTCCAACTTCCCCGAACGGCCCGCCAGCACGGGCCGCGACTCCTTGAGGTACTGCGCGGGGTGGTTGCACACCTGCTTGAGCCCGGTCAGGAGCTTGACGATCCGGCCACGACGGGCGATGCCGTCCGCCTCGCGGACCTCCGCCATCAACTCCCGCACGACCGCCTCGTACAACGCCGCCTGCTCCCGCGTGAGCGCGACCGGCTGGTCGGTCTCCGTCTTGGGCGGCAACTCCGGCGCGATACCCGGATCCGACTTGCGCCGGCGCAGCAGGAACGGCCGCACCAGCCGCGCGAACCGCTGCGCCGCCCCGGGATCGCGATCGCCCTCGATCGGACCGGCCCAACGCGCCCTGAACTGCGCCATCGTCCCCAGCAGACCCGGCGTCGTCCAGTCGAGGATCGCCCACAACTCCGACAACGCGTTCTCCACCGGCGTGCCGGTGAGGGCGACACGCGCACGGGCGGGAACGCGGCGCAACGCCCTGGCCGTCCCCGACGCGGGATTCTTGACGTGCTGCGCCTCGTCGGCCACGACCAAACCCCAGTCGACCTCCGCGAGCCGATCCGCGTCCAAGCGCATCGTGCCGTACGTGGTGAGCACGAAACCCTCGTGCGCCACCTCCCGGCGCGGCCCGTGGAAGCGCCGGACGGGCACACCCGGCGCGAAGCGCTCGATCTCCCGCTGCCAGTTGCCCATCAACGACGCCGGGCACACCACGAGCGTCGGACCGTCGTCACGGTGCAGGTGCAACGCGATCAGCGTGATCGTCTTGCCCAGACCCATGTCATCGGCCAGGCACGCCCCCAACCCCAGCGACGTCATCCGGTCCAACCACCGCAACCCGTGCAGCTGGTAGTCCCGCAACGTCGCACGCAACGCGGCCGGCTGCACGACCGGCTCGTCATCGAGGACCGCCAACCGCGACCGCAGCTCGTCCAACCACCCCGTAGCCGCCACCCCGACCGGCACACCGTCGACCTCGACCTCACCGGTCAGGGCCGCGCCCAACGCCTCGATCGCACTCACCGGCTTGAGCGCGCGCTCCCGGGCACGACGCGCCAACTCCGGGTCGACCAACGTCCAGCGGTCACGCAACCGCACGACAGGCCGGGTCGCCTCCGCGAGCACGTCCAACTCCTCGGCGGTCAACGGATCCCCGCCCAACGCCACCTGCCAGTCCACCGACGTCAACTGGTCCGGACCGAAGAAC
>NZ_JBFAAX010000755.1:0-2759 GCF_040639995.1 Actinosynnema sp. NPDC023658
AGCGACCACGTCGCGGTGACGCCGGCGCGCGTGTCCAACTCGTCGGCGGCGATGTCGACCAGGTCGGCGCGCAGTCCCGCGAGCCCCTCCTTCCCGACGACCTCGGTGACCAGCGCGTGGGCCCGCAGGTACAGGACTTCCTGCGTGCGCTGGGAGGTGTCGAACAGCCGCGACCGCGCTTCGGCGGCCCGCTCCCGCAGGACCGCCGGCGTCCACGACGCGATCTCCGGTTCGTCCGTGGTCCCCCACGCGTCCACGCTTCCCCACGCGTCCACGGACCCCTGCTCGCCGGCGGCCCCCGCCCGGTGGGCAGCCCCCGCGTGCCCCGGCACGTAGGTCGTCTCCGGCGCGTCGGTCGTCTCCGCCTGGTAGGCGGCCTGGGTGGTCCTCGCACCGGCGGCCCCGGCGGGGTACAACCCGGCGCTCTTCAGGACCCAGCTCGGGTCGTGCTCCCCCAGCAGCCGGAGGGCCGCCTCGGATGTCGGGGCCGGGCTCTCCAACGCCCTCCTGACGTTCTCGACCAACACCAGGTGACGCGGCCTGACCGGCGCGTACCCGCCGCGCTTCCGGGGGGACATGATGCTGCCGTCGCGAACGACCCTCCCCCGGCCGGTGTGCTCCATGAAGATGGTCCTGGGCCCGGCCTGCGCGCGGGGGTCCTGCTGGTGCTCACCCCTGTCGCGGTACTCGTCCCTCGCGCCCAGGAAGTGGAAGAACTCGTGGGCCGCCTCCTCGGGCGTGATCGTGACGGGCCAACTGTGCTGGAGGGTGCGCGTCCCGGGAGCCCCGACGAGGATGTGGCCGTGCGCGTTCTCGCGCTTGGCGGTGAACTGGACGCGGGCGTGGAACTGCCTCCCGTCGGGGAGGCGGTATCCGCGGTTGAACGCCTCGTCGACGCCTTGGCGGACGCGCTGCTTCAGCGCCGCCAGCTCGGCTCCCGCGGCGTTGGTCCTGGCGCCGTCCCACGGGTCGACCGGATCCACGAACAGCCGCACGGTGAACTCGCGCACCGGCACGCCGTCCACCACGAAGTCGCGGACGTCGTAGGCGACGGTCGTGGAGACGGGCGTCAGGCGGGCCCGCCCACGGGAGACCTCACCGGTGTTCATCACGCTGAAGTCCAGGCCCCGCACGGTGCCGGTGACGACCTTGGGGCGCGCGGCGCGGATGCGTTCCGCGGAGACCGGGTCCCTCGGCGCGAACCAGGGCGCGCTGGGGTCGGTCCGGTGGCGCCAGCTCGGGTCGTCGAGGATCGGGTGCTCGAATCGGGGCAGGGGCGCGTCCTGCTCGCCCTCCGCCGGGGAGGCGGGCTCCCGCAGCTCCGGTTCGAGGGCCGCGCCTTCGAGTTCCAGCACGGGCGCGACGCCTTGGAGCTCCCTCGGCACCTTGCGCATGAGCGTCCAGTCGACGAACACGGCCGGGCCGACGACGGGACCGCCGGCCTTCACCTCGGCGGTCCCGAGCGGCACGCTGCGCAGCACTTCCGCGGCGTCCTCGGCCCGCGCCCCGGAAACCACCACCACCGGTGGCAGGTAGCCCAGCGCTTCGCGGGCGAAGGCCGCGTCGGCGAACTCCCCCGCCATCACCAGCAGGTCGTACCGCTGCCACTCGGTCAGCCCGGTGACGTCGGGCGCCACGTCGAAGAACCACTCGGGGGCCGGGTTCGGCGCCTCCCGGTCCGGCTGGGACATGGCGAAGGGCGACGCGGCGAACCCGAGGTCCCGGGCGATCTCGTAGGCGAGCGCCACCGCGCCCCGGTAGTAGCCCTCGACCCCCGAGTGCGACGCCAGGTCGATCGCGATCGCGCTGGTCAGGTCCACCAGCAGGTCCTCGTCGGAGGTCGGGTCGACCTCGGTGGTGAACGCGACGATGCCGCGAGCCCGCCGCAGGGCGGTCGCCCGCACCCGGTGGTCGGCGTTCTCCAGCACCTCCAGCGACGCGGCGACCTTCGCGCGCAGCCTCGCGGGCGTCCAGGCCGGCGCCACCGCACCCCTCGCGGGACCGGAGTCGCCGCCCACGGGGTCCGAAGCGTTGAGTTCGAGGACCTCGGCGCCTCCGTGCTCCCCGATCCGCGCGGTGCCCAGGTCGCGGGCGATGCCGCGGGCCAGGTCCACCACCGCGGTGAAGTCCTGGTACTGCTCCAGGGCCTTCGCGACGACGTTGACGAGCGCGGGACGGGTGTCGGGCGGGAGCAGTGCGGGGTCGTGGGTCTGCTCGACGACCCACCGGGCCCGCGGGTACACCAGCGCGTGGGTCCAGGCGGGCCGGCCGCGCATCCACTGCCCGGCCGCCAAGCCCCCGGCCTTGATGGTGTCCTCAGACCACGGGACGCCCTGCGGCGCCGCGCCGTCCAGCGGCCCGTGCCACCCGTCCGGGTGCGGCAGGCTCTCGAACGCCCGGTTGTGCTGCGGCGTGCCGTCCAAGAGGTCCTGGGCGATCCAGTCGAGGTTGTCGGCGTCGTAGGTGTGCCGGTGGACCCCCGGGGCGTCGCTGCGCCGCAGGGTGACCGTGACCAAGGGCTCGTCCGGGGTGCCGCCGAGCTCCACCTCGGCGGTGAGCGCCTGGTCCGATCCCGGGCGGGTGATCACCGATCGGACACCGTTCCCCAGCGGCGTGACCGCCACCTCGGCGTCACCCAGGGCCTCGGGGTAGGCCGCGCGCAGTCGGTCCCGGTCGGCGAAGAAGTCGCCCAGCAGGTCCCGCGCGTCCGCCACCGACAGCACCGGGCCGGCCCCGCGGACCGCGCGGTCGGTCCCACC
>NZ_JBFAAX010000756.1:0-2750 GCF_040639995.1 Actinosynnema sp. NPDC023658
CCACCTCGTGCAGAACCAGCACCACATCGTCACCGACGGCTGGTCCGAGACCACCCTGTTCCGCGAGTTCGGTGAGCTGTACTCCGCACGCGTCCGGGGCGTGCCCGCGACCCTGCCTCCCGCCGCCCAGTACGCGGACTACGCGGTGTGGGAGGCGGAGCAGGCGGGCGGCCCGCTGTTCGAGGCGCAGCTCGCGCACTGGCGCGAACGCCTGTCCGGCCACCTCGGTGAGGCCGGCATCCCGGCGGACCGACCGCGCCCGGACGGGTCGAGCACGCGCGGCGACAACGTCGAGGTGCCGGTGCCCGCGGACCTGCGGTCCCGGCTCGGCGGCACGTCGCTGTTCACCGGCGTCACGACCGCGCTGGCGGTGCTGCTGCACCGCTACGGCGACCAGGACCGGGTGATCGTCGGCGTGCCGGTGGGCATCCGGACGCGCGTGGTCGGGGAGTCCGCCGTCGGGTGGTTCGGCAGCTCGGTGGCGTTGCGCGTCGACCTGTCCGACAACCCGACGCTGGCGCAGGTCGCGGAACGGGTGACCGCGGAGACCCTGGACGCGCTGACGCACCAGCACGTGCCGTTCGACCGGGTGGTGGACGCGCTGGACGCCCAGCGCGGCGCGGGCATGAACCCGGTGTTCCAGGTCATGTGCTCGGTCAACGCCACCACGCCGCCGCCGGAGATGGCCGGGCTGGACGTGCGGTTGCGCGCGTTGGACAACGACACGGCGAAGTTCGACGTGGAGCTGGCCGTGGAGTACGACGACCACGGCGTCGAGTGCCGCTTCGAGTACGCCACCGACCTGTTCGACCGGCCGACCGTCGAGGCGCTGGCCGCGCACTACCTCGTCGTGCTCGACGCGCTGCTGACCGCGCCCGGCACGAGGGTCGGTGACCTCGCGCTGGCCGACGAGGCGGAGGCGACCGTCGTGCTGGACGGCGTCGAGGCGGTGCTCCGGGACCGTTACGGCGCACCGGTTCCCGTCGGCGTGCCCGGTCGCGTGTGGACGGACGGCCGGGCGGACGGCCGCATCGCGCGGGTCCGCCGGGACGGCACGGTGGAGGCCGTGGGGACCGGTGCGGACGCAGCCGCCGACGCCGAGGACTTCGTCGAACCGACGACACCGGTCGAACGCGAGCTGGCCGCCATGTGGGCCGACGTCCTGGGCCGGGGTCGGGTGAGCCGGGACGAGAACTTCTTCCGCGGCGCGGGCGGCGACTCGATGCTGGCCACCAAGGTGGTGGTGCGCGTCCGGCGCAAGTGGGGTGTGCGCATCACCGTCCGGCAGATGCTCCAGTTCCCGGTGCTGAAGGACCTGGCCGGTCACCTGACCTCCCTGCTGCCCGACACCCCGCCGGACACCGCCGCGGCCGACGCCCCGGTGATCAGCGCCGCGCAGTCGTCGGAGGACGTGCCGCTGTCGTTCGCCCAGCAGCGCCTGTGGTTCATCGACCAGCTCGAACCCGACAGCGCCGCGTACAACATCGCGGAGCTGCTGGACATCACCGGCCCGCTGCGGCCCGACGCGCTGGAGCGCGCGCTCAACGCCGTCGTCGCCCGGCACGAGGCGCTGCGGACGTCCGTGGCGCTGGTCGACGGCGTGCCCGTGCAGCGGATCGCGTCCGAGCTGCGGGTGCCCCTCCCGGTCCTGGCCGACCGGTCGCCCGACGAGGCCCGCGCCGAGGCGTGGCGGGAGGCGGACGTCCCGTTCGACCTGACCGCCGGACCGCTGCTGCGCGCCGCCCTCTACCCGACGGGACCGGACCGGCACCTGCTGGCGCTCACCTGGCACCACCTCGTGTTCGACGGCTGGTCGCAGGACCTGTTCTTCCGCGAGCTGACCGCGTTCTACGCCCGGGAGACCGGCCGTGCCGCCGACGTGCCGCCACCGCCGGTGATCCAGTACCCCGACTACACGCGGTGGCAGCGCGCCTCGCTGCGGGACGCCGAGCTCGACCGCCTCCAGCGGTTCTGGTCCGCCACCCTGGACGGCGCCCCGGCGCTGCTGGAACTGCCCACCGACCGGCCGCGACCGTCCGTGCGCGGCACGACGGGCAGCAGCCGGTTCCACGACCTGCCCGCCGACCTGGTCGACGACCTGCGCGCGGTCGCGGACCGGCACGGCGTCACGCTCTACCTGGTCCTGTTCGCCGCGTTCACCGCGCTGCTGGCCCGCCACACCGGGCAGACCGACATCGTGGTCGGCGGCACCACCGCCAACCGCGCCACCGAGGAGACCGAACGCGTCGTCGGCCTGTTCGTCAACACGCTGGCTCTGCGCACGGACGTGTCCGGCAACCCGGCGTTCGGTGAGCTGGCGGCCCGTGCGCGCGACACCGTCACCGCCGCCTACGCGCACCAGGACCTGCCGTTCGAGCAGGTCGTGGAGCTGCTGCGGGTGGAGCGGTCGTCCAGCCGGACGCCGCTGTTCCAGGTGCTGTTCGACTACCAGGAGGGCAGCTGGTCCTCGCTGGAGCTGGACGGGCTGACCGTCGAACGGGTGCGCGGCGCGGACAACGCGGCCATGTTCGACCTGACGTTCGTCGCCGTGGTGGACGCCGAGGGGCTGCACTGCGACCTCCAGTACGCCACCGACCTGTTCGACGAGACCACCGCGGTGCGGCTGCTGGACCGGTGGGAGACGCTGCTGCGCGCCGTCGTGCGCGACCCGGACGCCCGGATGCACGAGCTGGACGTGCTGCCCCAGGCCGAGCTGGACATTGTGACGCGGCGGTTCGGCGCACCCCGGC
>NZ_JBFAAX010000757.1:0-2749 GCF_040639995.1 Actinosynnema sp. NPDC023658
CCGGCCGCAGCGAGGTGGCTCGGCTCTACGCGCAGGCCCTCGCCGAACTCGGCCTGGTCGACGCGGGCCACGTCGTGCGGGTCCGGGTCGGGCTGGACCTGTGCCCGCGGTGGCCCGGCCAGGCCGCCAGCCTGGTGGGCCGGGCGTTCGAGGACGCCGCCGGCGGCGTGCTGGTGCTCGACGTCGACGCCGGCTGGCTCACCGACTCGGTGGAGCGCCGGGCGGAGACGGCCGAGGCGCGGGTCGAGGCGGTCCGCCGGGACGCCGACGGCGTGGTCGTGCTGCTGCTGGGCGAGCGGAGGCCGGTGCGCGACCTCCTCGCGCTCGACCACCTGCTGGCCGAGTGCTTCGCCGAGGCGTGGGAGTTCACCGAGCACGGCGTGGACGACCTGGTTCGGATGGCCGTGCGGCACCTGGCGCGACGCGGTCACGACGTGCCCGACGACGCCGTCACCGCGCTGCGCACCCGGATCGAGGGGTCGGCGGACCGCACGGCCCACGGCGCCCACCAGCTCGCGGACCACCTCGCCGCCACCGCGGCGTCCCGCACCCTCACCGCGGCGGACTTGCGCTCGCCGTCGTCGGGCGGGCTGGCCGCCGTGGGCTGATCGCGCAGAGGCGACTTCGCAAACAGGCGGTCCCAGCCCGCGCGCGCCACCCGCGCGCGCGTCCACCCACACCCTTGATCGAGGAGGTCGACATGTCCGATCCGCACACCGAACACCTGGAGCAGCTCTTCGCCCAGCTCCGCGAGCAGCAACAGCTCATGGCGGAGACCCAACAGCGGTTGCAGGAGATCCGCGCCACCGCGACCGCGCCCCGCAAGGTCGTGTCGGTGACCGTGGGGCACGGCGGTCGCGTGACCGACGTCAAGTTCCCCACCGCCGCCTACAAGAAGATGCCACCCGCCGAGCTGGCCGGCGTCCTCGTCGACACGATCGCCGAAGCGCAGCGCAAGGTCGGCGACGAGGCCGCCGAGCTGCTGGCGCCGCAGATGCCCGCCGGCCTGGACGCCAAGGCGATCTTCTCCGGCGAGTTCGACGCGAAGGCGTTCGTGCCGCCCGAGTCCGGCCTGCCCGAATCACTGCGCGCCGCGCTGCTGCGGACCAAGAGCTGAGGAGAAGACGATGGCGGCAGACAGGCCCGGCACCGGCGGTGGTCGACCGCCCGGAGGGCAGCCCTTCGGTGGTCAAGCGCCTGGGGTCCCCGACGTGCCACGGCTCGCCGGCGACGGACCCATCGTCGGCGACCCGTCCCTGCTGCGGCGCGCGGGGGAGCACTTCGGCGTCCTGGCGGGCGTCTTCGAGTCCATCCTCGCGAACTACGACTACCTGCACAGACCCCCGGTGAAAACCTCCGTGGCCGACGCGCTGGAAACCAGCACGGGCAAGACGTTCATACCGCCGTACATGGAGATCACGGACGCGGTCATGGCGGCGGTCCGCGGACTCTCCCGAAGTTTGCAGCTCACCCAGGACAAGCTCGTCGACCTGGCCCAGAGCCAGGAGGACGCCGAGGAGACCAACACCCGGTACGCCCGGAACGCGGTGGTCGTCCCCCCGCGGCAGAACCCCGGTCCGCCCCTGCGGAAGGGGACGACAGCGCAGGGCGCCGATCAGTGGGGCGCGGTCACCCCGGCGAGGTCCGGGCCGATCCGGAAGGGCGTGGTGCCCGGGCGGGAAGCCGCGGACCAGCGCGTGCGGTCGGACATCGGAATCCCGCTGTCGCCCCAAGTCCTGGTCAACGCGCTCGGCGAGAGGATCGGCGTGCTGGCGCCCTTGGGGTCGGAGGTGCCCGGCGAGGGCGGGAGGGTCTTCCTGACCGGCCCGGACGGACGGCTCAAGGGCTTCTTCCAGCCCGACGACGAGCACACCCTGGACGAAGTGGTGCCGGGCGTGCTGCAGCCGGGCTTCGCGCCGAGCAGGGAGGAAGAACCGGTGGAGCCGTTGCCGAGCACGCCGTCGGTGAGCTTCCCGGCGGAGCGGGTGGACGGGCCGGGCTCGCCTGTCGAGCCGTCGCTGGACGAGCCCGTGTTCTTCGATTCGGTGAGCTTCCCGGCGGAGCGGGTGGACGGACCCGACTCGCTTCTCAGGCCGTTGCCGGACGAGTCAGCGCCGGTTGAGCCGATCACCTTCACGGGGCAACCGCAGATCGATCCCGACCTTGTTCTCGAGCCGCCGGTCACCGAACCCCTGCGGGCCGACTCGATCGCGTTCCCGGCGCAGCCGGGGGTCGGATTCGACGCGCCTTTCGAGCCGTTGCCGGATGTGTCGGTCGAAGGAGTCCCGGTCTCATACCCGGTCCGACCGGTCGACGATCTCGGCGAACCGCTGCCGGTGGAGGTCCTGCCTGACGGGACGGAGCTCTACGCGCCCGTTCGGGCCACCCCGACTGAGTCGCTGGAGACCCCTCCGGTTGTCGTGACGCCGGAAGGACGGGATCCGAACGAGTCGTAGGACGCCCGACCGCCCACCCCGCCCTCCTCACGCCTGACGGGATTCCTCGCGATGTCTGTTGATCTTGATCCGTCGTTGGTCGGCGATATCGGCATGATCTTGTTGGCGGGGCAGGAGATTCCGCGGATGAGTTCGGCCGAGGCTTATGAGTTGGCGCGGGGTTGGGCGGCGCTGTCGGTTGGGTTGGCGGGGGCGGCTGGTGGTGTGGCGGGGTTGTCGGGTGTGGTGGAGGGGGGTGTTGGTGAGGCGGTCGGGCGTGCTTTTCGTGGTTATGTGGATGGTTTGGGTGGGGT
>NZ_JBFAAX010000758.1:0-574 GCF_040639995.1 Actinosynnema sp. NPDC023658
TTCGTGGGGCCGGCCCCCCCGCGGTGGGGGGGGGGGCGGGCGCGCCCGCCGCGGGGCCCCCGCCACCACGCACGGAACAGCCCTGCGGCGCGGGCCCCACGCACGTCACCGGGTGTCACAGGCACCAGGCCCAGATCGCGCCGTCCCAGTGGCCGGAGACGACCGTGGTCCGACCGCCCGCGGTGCCGATCGCGAGGGCTTCGGCGGCGGTTTCCGGACCGGTGAGGCCGTCGCCGTAAGGGTTGCCGGTGAACAGGTCCCAGATCCTGATGGTGTTGTCGTCGTTGCCCGACACCGCGACGGTCCGGCCGTTGACGGTGCCGACGACGACCGTCTTGACGGCGTTGCGGATGCGGCTGAGCGTCGTGCCCGACGGGGTGGCCAGGGTGAGGTCCCAGACCCGCACCTCGCCGTCCTCGCTGCCCGACAGCGCGACGGTCTTGCCGCGAACCGCGCCGATCGTGACGGTCCCGACCACGTCCGCGTGCGTACCGAGCAGCCGGACGGAGTGCCGGGCGCGCACGTCCCAGAGCCGGACGGTGCCGTCCGCGCTGCCCGACACCGCGATCGGCAC
>NZ_JBFAAX010000758.1:584-2749 GCF_040639995.1 Actinosynnema sp. NPDC023658
GGTCGCCCACGGCGACGCTCTTGACCCCGGCGTCGAGCCGCTCACCGATGACCGCGCCGGTGAGCTGGTGCGCCGTGGGGTCCCACAGCCGCACGGTGCCGTCGTCGGAGGCGGACACGGCCGCGGTCCGGCCGTCCACGCTGCCCAGCGCGACGCCGTTGACGCCTGCGGGCAGCCGGTCGCCCAAACGGGTGCTCGTCGGCGGGTCGGCCGTGAGGTCCCACGCGCGCAGCGTTCCGTCGGAACTGGCGGACACAGCCAGCGGGGCGTTCAACCCGATCGAGTAGACGGGCTTGTCGTGACCGGCGAGCGGGCCGCTGCGCGCGTCCCCCCGTGACCGGGTTCCACAGCTGCACGGTCCCGTCACCCCTGCCGACGACCGCGACCGGGTCGCCCGCCAGCACGCCGAGTGCGACGGACCAGACGGGGTCGTCCCTGGCGATCGGCGGGCTGAGGAGCCTGCCCTCCCGGGGGTAGTCGTCGGACGGGGTGCCGCTCGCCGGGTCGGAACCGGGAAACCACCTGGAGACGGCGACCGCGGCCGCGCCCAGGGCCAGCGCGCCCGACGCCAGCAGGACGGTCCGCCGCCGGACCAGCGGGCGTCCTTCGCCGTCCACCGGCTCGTGGGTCGCATCCACCGGCTCCGCCCGGTCGACGGGGTCCGTCGGAGGGAGGTCCAGGAGGGGACCCGAGGACCGGGGGCCGGCCACCGGGCGGGGTGCGGGGCGGCGTGGCCGCCGGTCGAGCTGCTCGCGCAGTTCGCGGTACGCCTCGTCCCAGGCGTCGCGGTCGTCCAGACCGGTCGGCAGGGGGATGGCCTTGTCCGCGGCGATCCGCAGGCAGGTGTCGACGAAGACCTCGAAATTCGCCAACTCCGGCCGCACGGGGTTCTGGTGACCGGTCATCCCGGCGATCGTGCTGCGCTTGAGCCGGATCGGGTCCTCGTCCCGGCGACGCGGCGTCCGCTCGCTCTCGATCTCCAGTTGTCGCACGGAAAGCCCCGTGGCCTCCCGCAATGCCCGCAGCCGGGTGGCGAAATGCACCCGCGGGTCAGCCACCTCGTCCATGTGTCCCCCTGATCCACCCCGCCAGGTGTCCGGCGTCGCCGGACACCTGAATCCGGCCAGCGTACCGCCGCTGACCAGCGAGTTCACTCGGTTCGACGAGAAAGGCGTCCGGATTTGTTGCCGGACACCAACCGAACGCCGCACCGTTCTGGTCGCTATTCCGACCACCTGAAGGCGTGACACATGAAGAACACGATCAAGCGATTCATCCGGATATTCATCGCGGGTGTCGTGGTGGCCGCCGCGCTCACCGGCACGGCGAACGCGGCGAACGCGACCACGGACCTGTTGTGGTTCAACCGCGGCACCGGGGAGGTGTCCGCCTGGCTGCTCAACGGCTCCGGCAACGTCCTCGGCGCCCAGCCCATGAACTGGACCTGCTCGTACGCGTCGGGGTGCTCCTCGGCCTGGTCCCCGGTCGGGACGGGCGACCTGAACAACGACGGCAGCCAGGACCTCACCTGGTTCAACCGCACCAGCGGGGAGGTGTCCACCTGGCTGACCAACGGCTCCGGCGGGGTGCTGGGCACCCAGTCGGTCGACTGGCGCTGCGACCAGGCCTCGGGCTGCTCGGGGCAGTGGCAGCCGATCGCGCTGGGCGACTTCAACGGCGACCACAACCAGGACGTGCTGTGGTGGAACCCGACCGCCGGCGTGGTGTCCGCCTGGCTGCTCAACGGGTACGGCAACGTCCTGCGCTCGCAGGAACTCGACTGGCACTGCGACTACAACTCCACCTGCGCGACCTACTGGCGGCCCGTCGGCGCCGGTGACGTGAACAACGACGGGAACGTGGACCTGGTCTGGTTCAACTACTTCTCCGGTGTGGTGTCGTCGTGGCTGCTCAACGGTTACGGCAACGTGTTGGCCAGGCAGGACGTCGACTGGCACTGCGACTACACGTCGGGCTGCTCGTCGCAGTGGCGCCCGGTCGGCGTCGGTGACCTCAACGGCGACGGTCGGCAGGACGTGACCTGGTACAACTACAACTCCGGCGTCGTGTTACCGGTACGCCCAGACCTGCCGCGCGCCGGACGGCGTGTGCCGCAACGCGCGCACCACGCGGCCCTGGGCGTCGTGGTCGTAGTGGGTGCGGCC
>NZ_JBFAAX010000759.1:0-2747 GCF_040639995.1 Actinosynnema sp. NPDC023658
CCAGCTCGTGCTGCGCCTGTCCGAGGACCGCGTCCCGGTCGGCCGGGTGGTGCTCACCCGGGTCAGCGCGGCCACGGTGATGGACGGGCCCGGCCAGGCGTCGAGGATGGCCCGCGGGTCGCGGTGCGCGCCGGGTTCGAGGATCGCGACCACACCGCCGACGGTCAGCGGCCAGAACAGTTCGAGCGCCGAGTCGTCGAACGTCAGGGTCGTCTTGTGCAGCACGGCGTCACCCGGTCGCAGCCGGTGCTCGCGCTGGGACCAGGTCATCCGGTTCACCCAGCCCTCGTGGCTGCTCGCCACGCCCTTCGGCACGCCGGTGGAGCCGGAGGTGAAGTAGACGGAGACGAGGTTCGCGCCCCACGCGCGCCGGTCCGGCCGGTCCGCGCGCGGCTCCGCCGTCGGCGGCACCGCGGACACCCCGTCGGGCAGCAGCGCCCGGTAGTCCTCGGTCACCACGCACACCCGGGCCCGCGCGACCGTCGTGATCTGCGCGATGCGGCTCGCGGGCAGCTCCGGGTCCAGCGGCAGGTACGCCCCGCCGGCCTTGAGGACGGCCAGCAGCGCGACCACCATCTCCACCGACCGGTCCACGCACAGCGCCACCACGTCGTCCACGCCGACGCCCGCCTCGACGAGCCGGTGCGCCAGCCCGTTGGCCCGCGCGTCCAGCTCGGCGTAGGTCACCCGCTCCGAGCCGAAGACGACGGCCGTCCGGTCGCCGCAGTCGACGACGCGGTCCTCCACCAACTCGTGCAGCCCACGTCGGGCCGGAAAGGCCGAGTCTGTTCGATTCCATTCCCCAGGCACGCTCAACCCGCCCCTCACCGCGACAGACCGGGGGCCGGGCAGCCGTCGGCCACCACCGTTCCCCAAGAATGTGATCGGCCGACGCCGGAATGTGCGTCAACCGCCCCGCCCAGCTCCCCAGACCCTTCCCGCCGATTTCCGGCGCGTGCGATCAGACACTTCCTAGCACAGCCCCCCTCGGGTGGCAACGACCGTAGTGAGCCGGCCGCAACAACCCCATCGACCCTTGCGCGGGCACGTTCCTGCGTGTAGTCGAAGCACCGCACGGACACATGTTGACCCGCGCCGACCATCGGGCATACTGGCCTTGACGCGACGTCAGCTAAATGAAGGGCAATAGGGTGCGGCCGACCCCGGCGGAGGAAATAAGGAAGTCGTTCGTCAACTGTTCGAAAGGCGAGGCGAAGAAGCTGACCCTCCCGGCCGACCTCGATTCGCGGGACTGGTCGGAAACCGACTTCCTCGGTTGGGTGGACCCGCGGGCGGTGAACAACGCCTACCTCGTGGTGCCCCGCGACGACGGCGTGGTGGGTGTCGTGCTGCGCGCCAACACACCGGCGAAGAGCGCGTTGAGGTCGTCCCAGTGCGCGTTCTGCCTCACCACCCACGTGCTGTCCGACGTGGGGCTGTTCGCCGCGCCGAAGGCGGGCGCGGCCGGCCGCAAGGGCAACACCGTCGGCACGTACGTGTGCGCTGACCTGGCCTGTTCGGCCTACGTCCGGCGCAAGCGGCGGCCGTCGGCGCCCCAACCCGCCGAGACGCTGGACGACGACGGGCGGATCGCGCGGATGCTCGCCAACATCAACCACTTCGTCGGGAAGGTCCTCGACTGAGGCAGTCCCGGCGGCACGTTCCGGCGGGGGATGAAGTGACTCAGGAAGAAGTACGGGCGGCGGCACGCACGGCGCCGCTGTCCCCCGCTCAGCACGGCATCTGGTTCACCGAACAATTCGACGGACCCACCAGCCTCTACCACATCTCGTTCGCCCACCGGCTGCGCGGACCGCTCGACGCCGATGCGCTCGACGACGCGTTGTCCGCGTTGGTCCGTCGGCATGAGCCATTACGGTCCCTTATCGACCTGGCCGACGGCGAACCGCGACAGCTGGTAGTGCCCGAGGCCCGCGCATCCGCCAAACGGGTTGATTTATCCGCGCACCCCGACGCCGAGGCCGAGGCCGCCCGGGAAAACGAAGAGCACGTGCTGCGGCCTTTCCGGTTGGACGCGGAGAACCCCTTCCGGGTGCTGCTGGTGCGGTTGGCGGAGGACCACCACATCCTCTCCGTGGTGCTCCACCACATCTGCGCGGACGGCCTGTCCCTGCCCGTGTTCTGCGGCGACCTGGCCGCGTTCTACCGCGGTGACCCGCCCCCGCCGCTGGGCGACACCTACACCGGGTGGGTCCGCCGTCGACTGGCCGAACCGCCCGACACCGAGGCCGTCGCGAGGTGGCGCGACCGGCTGCGCGGCGCACCGCCGCTGGCCCTGCCCACCGACCGCCCCCGGCCGAGGATCCGGTCGCCGCACGGCGGGCGCGTCCCGATCACCGTGGACGCCGAGCTGGTGCACCGGGCCCGCGACTACGCCCGGCGGCACGGCGCGACCTTGTTCATGGTGCTGCTGGCCAACTTCTTCGCCGTGCTGGCCCGGCGGTCCGAGGTCCACGACCTGAGCGTCGGCGTGCCGCTGTCGGGTCGCGAGGGCCCGGACGAGGAAGCCATGATCGGGCTGTTCACCAACACCGTCGTGCTGCGGGTGAACCTGTCCGACGGACCGGCGTTCGCGGAGCTGCTGCGCCGGGTGCGGTCGACCGCGTTCGACGCCTACGACGACGGGCACGTGCCGTTCCAGCATCTCGACCCGAGCAGGCCGGAGGCGTTGGCGTTGTTCGTCGACGCGACCCGGCTGCTGCGCGGCGCGGGCTACACGGCGTTCA
>NZ_JBFAAX010000760.1:0-2745 GCF_040639995.1 Actinosynnema sp. NPDC023658
GAAGGCGTGGCAGATCATCGCGACGCCCAGCGTCGGTGTCGTCAAGGTGCTGTTCTCCTAGGACTCGAAGGCGGTGGGCAGGTAGCGGTCGACGGTGTCCTTGGTGACGACCGGGGCGAACAGCTCGACCTGGCGCGGCACCTCGACCTCGACCAGGTCGCCCAGGCTCTTGCCCTGCACGGCCAGGCGGGCCAGCCGGATGCCGTCCGCGCCCTGGGTGGACGGGTAGACCACGGTGGCCTTGTGCAGGCCGTTGCCGGCCTTGATCTCGCGCATCACGTTGGCCGAGCCCGCCCCGCCGACGAGGAAGAACTCGCTGCGGCCGGAGTTCTTGATCGCCGCCGTGACGCCGACGCCCTGGTCGTCGTCGTGGTTCCAGATCGCGTCGATGCGCGGCGCGGCCTGCAGCAGGTTCGCCGCCGCCCGCTCGCCGCTCTCCACGGTGAACTCGGCGGCCACGCGGTTGTTCACCTTCAGCCCGCAGTCGCCCAGGGCGTCCGCGAAGCCCTTGCTGCGGTCCTGCGTCAGCGGCAGGGAGTCGATGCCGGCGATCTCGGCCACGACCGCGCCGGACTTGCCGCCGAGCTGCTGGCAGATGTACGTGCCGGCGGAGACGCCCATGCCGTAGTTGTCGCCCAGCACGGTGGAGCGGGCCGCGAACGGGCTGTCGAACGCCCGGTCGACGTTGATCACCGTGATGCCGGCCTTCATCGCCTTGAGCGCCACCGGGGTGAGCGCCGCGCCGTCGAACGGCAGCAGCACGATCGCGTCGACCTTGTCGTTGATGAACGTCTCGACCTGGCTGATCTGGAGGTTGACGTCGTTGGTGCCCTCGACGACCTTCAGCTCCACGTCGGAGTACTTCTCGGCCTCCTTCTTGGCCGAGTCGCTGATCGCGGCCATCCAGCCGTGGTCGGCGGCCGGGGCGGAGAAGCCGATGACGACCTTCTTGCCGGGCTCGTCGTTGGCGACCCGGGCGCCGCCCTGGTCACCGCCCCCGGTCTGGGCCGCGGGGGTGTTGCCGGTGCAGGCGGTGAGCACCAGGCCGACCGACAGGGCGGCGATGAGACGGGTTGTTGCCTTGCGTGACATGGGAGTGCTCCTCGGATGGCGGCGGTTCGCGTCGAGATCGGAGATCAGGGGCCACTGCGCCGGGCCAGCCGCTGCTGGAGGAGGACCGCGACCACGATGATCGCGCCCTTGGCGACGGCCTGGGCGGAGATGGACAGGTTGTTCAGGGTGAACACGTTGGACAGCGTGGTGAAGATCAGGACGCCGAACACGGTGCCCGCGATGGTGCCCCGGCCACCCGACAGCAGGGTGCCGCCGATGACCACGGCCGCGATGGCGTCCAGCTCGTACAGCTGGCCGTGGGTGGAGCTGCCCGTGGTCGTGCGGGCGATGAGCATGATCGCGGCGATGCCGCAGCACACGCCCAGCAACGTGTAGAGCAGCACGGTGTGCCGCCGCACGTCGATGCCGGCCAGCCGGGCGGCCTCGGGGTTGCCGCCCACGGCGAAGGTCCGCCGCCCGAACGTGGTGCGGTTGAGCACCACCCACCCGATGAGCGCGACCAGGGCGAAGATCACCACCAGCACCGGCACGCCGAGCACCGACGCGTCGAAGAACGCGGTGAAGCCGGGCACGTTCACGATCTGCGTCTTGCGGTTGGAGATGATCTCGGACAGGCCGCGGGAGGCGGCGAGCATCGCCAGCGTCGCGATGAACGCCACGATCCGCCCGTAGGCGATGAGCAGGCCGTTGACCACGCCGCAGCCGGCGCCCACGGCGAGCGCGGCGAGCACGACGACCAGCCAGTGCGTGTCGTTGGCCATGGCCTGCGTGGCCAGCGTCGTGGCCCACACCGACGACAGCGCGACGATCGCCCCCACGGACAGGTCGATGCCACCACCGGTGATCACGAACGTCATGCCGACGCTGACCACCCCGACCACGGACGCCAGGCGCAGGATGGTGAGCAGGTTGTCGACGTCGGCGAACCGGTCGCCGGCGGTGACCACCCCCACCAGGCACAGCAGCACCAGGGCGACGACGAGGCCGGTGTTGCGCCCGGCGGCGGACCCGAGCAGCGCGGTGACGCCGCGCTTCGCGTGGTTCGCGGTGGGCGGTCTGTCCACGGCGGGGGCGGTGGTGTTCCGGTTCATGCGGCGGTTCCTTCCATGACGAGGTCGAGGACCCGGGACTCGTCGATCTCGTGGGCCGCTCCCTCGTGGACGACCCGACCTTCACGCACCACGAGCACCCGGTCGGCCAGGCCCAGGACCTCCTCGACCTCGCTGGACACGACCACCACGGCCACGCCCCGGGCGGCCAGGTCGCGGATCAGCTCGTAGATCTCGCTGCGCGCCCCGACGTCCACCCCGCGGGTGGGCTCGTCCAGCAGCAGCACGCGGCACTCGCGCAGCAGCCACCGCGCCAGCACGACCTTCTGCTGGTTTCCCCCCGACAGGGTGCGCACGGCCCGGTCCACGCCCGGTGGGCGGACGTCCAGGGCCGTGGTCAACTCCTGCGAACGCGCGCGCTCCGCGCCGTTGTCCAGGAAGCCGAACTTGGCGAACGCGGACAGCGTGGACACCGTGATGTTGCGGTACACGGCCTGGTCCAGCAGCAGGCCCTGGCTCTTGCGCTCCTCCGGGCACAACCCGAGGCCCGCGCGCACGGCAGCGCCGACGCTCCCCCGCCGCAGCCGCTTGCCGTCCACCTCGACGGTGCCGGCGGTCGGCT
>NZ_JBFAAX010000761.1:0-2725 GCF_040639995.1 Actinosynnema sp. NPDC023658
GTTGCTGCTGGTTGAAGAGGAGTTGGTGCGGGAGCTGGTGAAGCGGGCGCTGGCGCCGCTGGAGGGGTTGACTCCCAAGCAGCAGCAGCGGATGCGCGAGACGCTGACCGCGTGGGTGCAGACGCGGGGCAGCGCGCCCGAGGTCGCGTCGAGCCTGGCCGTGCACCCGCAGACGGTCCGCTACCGGTTGCGCCAGTTGGACGAGCTGTTCGGGGCGAAGCTTCACGACCCGGACGCGTTGTTCGACATGGGCATCGCGCTGCGGGCGTTGCGGCTGCTCGGCGGGGCGACCGAGCAACCGGGGTCCGCGGGTTCGGTGACCCCGGTGGCCCCCGCGGGTCCGCTTGGGTTCACGGGACCGTCGGGAGCAAGGTCAGCGTGAGGTCGATCGTGTTGCCCGGCCCGGAGATCAGGCCGGTGAACAGGGGGTCGAGCGGCTCGCGGCCCCGGCAGCCGGCGAAGGGCGGGATCGAGTAGACGCCCGTCAACTGCATCTTGTCCAGCTGGAACGGGCCCTCGAGGTCGATCGAGGCGGGCTCGGTCGTCTGGCACGCCGGGCCGACGTCGAGCGGCTGACCGTTGACCGCGACGTCACCGAGCTTGATGACGACCTTGGCGTTGGCCTTGACCCGGCCTTCCTTGATCGTGCCAGTGGTCTTGCCCACCGGCACGAGTTCGGTGCGCGCGGTGGTGGGCACGAAGCCGAACGCGATGAAGTAGCCGTCACTGGGCGGGAGCGTCAGGTCGCCGGTGATGGTGCCGGTGAGGAGGTCGATCTCGGCGGCGAGGGTGCCGGGGCCGATGGCGAGGTCGGACTGGAGCTTGAAGATCCGCGACACGCCGTCGACCCGGTAGTCGACCTTGATCCCGGCGGCCAACCGCGGTGCGCGGACCTCGACGCGGTGCTCGACCGGCGTCGGGGCCACCGCCGCGCCGATCACCGCCGCCCCGAGCACCGCCGCAACCGCGGCCAGCACCACCGCGATCCTCACCGCACTGCTCCGCCCATTCCCCGAAAGTACTTTCCACGGACCCGCCCGCACAAGCGTCGATCAATGATTTGTCATGTGCGTGATAAAACTCCGGATCGGTTTTTGTCGCGCTCGAACACGTGCCGGAAAACACGAGAACAATGCTTGCAGCAACTGACCGACAAAGCTACTTTACTGGCGAGTAGCCCTCGCGAAACACATCGCGAGCACTGTTTTCGCTCTGCTCTCGACGAGGAGACGCACATGCTGAAACGAACTGGTCGGTCGGTCGTCGGCGTGCTGGGGGTGGCCGCCGCGGTCGTCGGCTCGGTGGCGTTCGCCGGCGCGGGCACCGGCTCGGCCGCCACCGCGAGCCTCACCCTGGTGTACAGCTGCCCGTTCCCGTTGATCGGCGTGCAGGACATGAGCGTGCGGATCGACGTCGGCGGACTGCCCGACTCGGCGGTGGCCGGCGAGCCGATCGGGGCGACCAGCGTCACCGCCACCGCGACCGTGCCGGCGACCGCGACCCA
This sequence comes from Actinosynnema sp. NPDC023658, assembly GCF_040639995.1. NCBI lineage: Bacteria > Bacillati > Actinomycetota > Actinomycetes > Pseudonocardiales > Pseudonocardiaceae > Actinosynnema > Actinosynnema sp. NPDC023658. The sequence continues at coordinate 1,505 of NZ_JBFAAX010000761.1, forward strand.
GGGACTGACGCTGGTCGGCGCGACCACGGTGGAAGGCACCGCCACGGCGCAGACCCTCGTGGACAACGCGGGTGCGGGCCACGACGTCGTCGCGAACCTCGCGGTGGCCAAGACGAACGTGCCGTCCTCCGGCGCGTTCGACACCGTCGCCACCGGCAGCACCGCCCCGCTCACCCTGGCCAACGCGGGCCCGACCACCATCTCGGTCGGCAACTTCAGCACCACGCTGACGCCGCGCAAGCCCGACGGCAGCGAGACCGGTCTGGGCACGTTCACCTCCGACTGCACCCTCAAGCCGGGTCAGAACACGCTGCTCTACCAGTTCACCGTGACCCCGGCGTCCACACCCACCACCACCACGACCACGACCACGACGACAACAACCACCACCACGCAGCCGACCACGACCACCACCACAACCACCACGACCGACCCGACCACCACCACGACGACCACCACTCCCCCGGCGAACGAACCGCTGCGCATCACTTACGGCGTCAACGGCTCGTCCACCATCAAGAAGCTGAACTCCAGCCTCCCGCTCGGACCCGGCACGCTGACCACCGAGGTGGACCTGCTGGGCGGCAAGTTCGCGGGTGACCTGGCGCTGCCCGACTCCACCGGCAAGTTCAAGCTGTTCGGGTTCGTGCCGACCACGGCGACCGTGCGGCTGATCCCGCAGGGCCGCACGTCCGGCACGATCACCGCGGGCGCGGTCAGCGCGCGCACCACCGCGAACATCAAGCTGACCGACGTGCGGGTGCTGGGCATCCAGGTCGTGCGGCCGACGGACCGGTGCCAGACCGTGACGCCGAGCGACATCGCCCTGACCTCGAAGCCCGGCTTCGACCCGCTCAACGGCGGTGGCCTCGCCGGCTCGTACACCATCTCGAAGTTCGACCGGTGCGGTCTGGTGACCGCCGTGGTCAACGGCACCATCCCCGGTCCGGGCAACACGCTGGACCTCCAGATCGCCAGGAAGTGACCCACCAACCACCCGCAGCGGGTCGGCGTCGTCGCCGGCCCGCTGCGGGGCGTTCCGCAGGGGAGAACCTGACATGAGATTGCGACACCGGGTGGCCGCGCTGGGCGTCAGCGCGGTGGTGGTCGGCGGCTCGGCCCTGTGGGGCGCGGGCGTCGGCAGCGCCGCGACGGCGACGCTCACCCTGGTCTACAACTGCCCGTTCCCGTTGATCGGCGCGCAGGACATGAGCGTCGAGG
>NZ_JBFAAX010000762.1:0-2723 GCF_040639995.1 Actinosynnema sp. NPDC023658
GCCACGAGAGCCTGCGCACGCTGTTCCCGGAGGTCGACGGCGAGCCGTTCCAGCTCGTCCCGGACGCCGTCGCGCCCGTCCTGACCGAGGTCGACGTGACCGCGGCCGAGCTGGACGAGCGGGTCCGGGCGGAGAGCCGGGGCGGGTTCGACCTCGCCGCGGAGTTCCCGTTGCGCACCACGCTGTTCACCGTGGGCGAGCACCGGCACGTGCTCGTGCTGGTGCTGCACCACATCGCCAGCGACGGCGCGTCCGCCGCTCCGCTGGCCCGCGACCTCGCCCGCGCCTACTCGGCCCGCTGCGCCGGCCTGGAGCCCGAGCTCCCGGTGCTGCCCGTGCAGTACGCGGACTACGCGCTGTGGCAGCGGGAGGTGTTCGGCGACGCGGACGACCCGACGTCGCCGCTGGGCCGCCAGGTGGACTTCTGGCGCGGCGCGCTGGCCGGCCTGCCCGACCAGATCGACCTGCCGCTCGACCGGCCGCGCCCGGCCGTCTCGAGCTTCCGCGGCGACGCCGTGCCGCTGAGCCTGGACGTCGACGTGCACCGCGCGTTGGCCGAGCTGGCCCGCAAGAGCCACACCAGCCTGTTCATGGTCGTGCAGGCCGGTCTCGCGGCCCTGCTGACGCGACTGGGCGGCGGCACCGACGTGCCGCTGGGCTCGCCGGTCGCGGGCCGGGCGGACGAGGCGCTGGACGACCTGGTCGGCTTCTTCGTCAACACCGTCGTGCTGCGCACCGACACCTCCGGCGACCCGACGTTCCGCGAGCTGCTGGCCAGGGTCCGCGACGCCGACCTGTCCGCGTTCGCCCACCAGGAGGTGCCGTTCGAACGGCTCGTGGAGGCGCTCAACCCCGAGCGGTCGCTGTCGCGGCACCCGTTGTTCCAGGTCGTGCTGTCCTTCCAGAACCACCTCGACGTGGCCTTCGAGCTGCCCGGCCTGCACATCACCGCCCAGGCTCCGGACACGGGCGCGGCGAAGTTCGACCTGACGGTCAACCTCGCCGAGCACCGGGACGCCGGCGGCGACCCGGCCGGGCTGTCCGGCCGGATCGCGTTCGCCACGGACCTGTTCGACGCCGGCACGGTCGCCTCGATCGCCACCAGGCTGGTGCGGCTGCTGACCGCGCTCGCCGCGGACCCGGACGCCACGATCGGCTCGGTCGACCTGCTCGACGAGGTCGAGCGGCACCGGATGCTCGTGACGTGGAACGACACCGCGACCGACGTGCCCGCGCTGACGCTGCCGGAGCTGTTCTCCGAGCAGGTGGCCCGCACCCCCGACGCACCCGCCGTGTGGGACCGCGGCCTGGAGCTGACCTACGCGGAGCTGGACGTCCGGGTCAACCGGTTCGCCCGGCTGCTGCGCGAGCACGGCGCGGGGCCGGAGCGGTTCGTCGCGGTGTCGCTGCCGCGGTCGGCGGACATGGTCGTGGCGCTGCTCGGCGCGTTGCGGTCCGGCGCGGCCTACGTGCCGGTCGACCCCGACTACCCGGCGGACCGCATCGCGCACATGCTCGGTGACACCAAGCCCGTGCTGCTGGTCACGGACGCGGAGCTGGAGCCCCGGCTGGCCGCCGCGGACTGCCCGCGGCTGCTCGTGGACGACCCGGACGTGCGGCGGCGCCTGGCGGCGTTGCCCGGCACGGCCCTGGGCGACCCGCCGTCGCTGCGCAACCCCGCGTACGTCATCTACACCTCCGGCTCCACCGGCAAGCCCAAGGGCGTCGTGGTCGAGCACCGGTCGCTGACCGACTACGTGGTCTTCGCCCGCCGCGACTACCGGGGCACCGGCGGCGTGACGGTGCTGCACTCACCGATCTCCTTCGACCTCACGGTGACGGGCCTGTACGTGCCGCTGGTCATGGGCGGCACCGTGCTGACCACGACCCTGGACGACGCCGACCCGGCCGTGCTGGCCGAGCTGCGCCGGCGGCCCGCCACGTTCCTCAAGGCCACCCCGAGCCACCTGCCGCTGCTGCACGCGCTGCCGCCGGAGTTCTCCCCGAGCACCGAACTGCTGCTGGGCGGCGAGCTCCTGCTCGGGGAGCTGGTGGACGAGTGGCGGCGCGACCACCCCGGCACGGCCGTCTACAACATGTACGGCCCCACCGAGACCACGGTGAACTGCACCGAGTACCGGGTGGAGCCCGGCGCGGTGATCCCCGCCGGCCCGCTGCCCATCGGCGGCCCGCTGGACAACACCCGGCTCTACGTCCTGGACGAGCACCTGCGGCCGGTGCCGGTCGGCGTGCCCGGCGAGCTGTACGTCGCCGGCGAGGGACTGGCCCGCGGCTACCACGCGCGGCCCGGCGCCACGGCGGCGAAGTTCGTCGCCAACCCGTTCGACGGCGGCGGCACCCGGATGTACCGCACCGGTGACGTGGTCCGCTGGAACCACGACGGCACGTTGAACTTCGTGCGCCGGGTGGACGACCAGGTGAAGCTGCGCGGGTTCCGGATCGAGCTGGGCGAGGTCGAGACCGTGCTCACCGGTCACGACGACGTGCACCGCGCCGCGGTGATCGTCCGCGAGGACCGTCCCGGCGACCAGCGCCTCGTCGCGTACGTGGTCGCGGAGGCCGGGCGGACCGTCGGATCGGCCGCGTTGCGCGCCCACGCGGCGGCGGCGTTGCCGGAGTACATGGTGCCCTCGGCGTTCGTGCTGCTCGACGAGGTGCCGTTGACGCCCAACGGGAAGCTGGACCGCCGCGGGCTGCCCGCC
>NZ_JBFAAX010000763.1:0-2708 GCF_040639995.1 Actinosynnema sp. NPDC023658
CGCCGCCTCCCGGTCGGCGAACGCCGACAGCGTCAGGATGCCGGTCCCCGGCGAGCGGAGCCGGATCTCCCGCGCCGCGCGGCCACCACCGCCGCCGGGCATCCGGATGTCCAGCACGACGACGGCGGGCGCGTGGCGCGCGACCAGCTCGATCACCTCGTCCGCGTCGCGCGCGACCGCGACGACCTCGAAGTCCGGCTCGGCGTCGAGCACCTCGCGCAGGGCGTCGCGGATCATCGGGTCGTCGTCCGAGATCACCACGCTCAGCTTGGTCACCCCGGACCACCGCCCGGGGAGGGGATCCAGAACCTCACCACCGCGCCGCCGCCGGTGCTCTCGCTCAACGCCCACCAGCCGCCCGCGGTCTCCGCGCGCTCCCGCATCTCGATCATGCCGAAGTGGTCGAACACCCGGCGCCCGGACGGCGTGCCGCCGGCGTCCCCGTCCCCGTCGTCCACCCCGACGCCGTCGTCGGCCACCTCCACCAGCGTGCCGCCGTCCACGGAGGTCAAGGACACCTGCACCTCGGACGCCTTCGCGTGCTTGCGGATGTTGGTGAGCGCCTCCTGGAAGATGCGGAAGATCGTGACGGCGGACCCGGGGGGCGGCTGGTGGTCGAGCGAGTGCCGCAGCCGGTAGGTCATGCCCCACGAACCGGCGACGTCGGTCAGGTAGTGGTCGAGGGCCTCGGTCAGGCTGTGCCGGTCGAGCTCCGGCGGGCGCAGCCGGAACACCAGGTTGCGCAGCCGCCCGATGGACGCCCGCACCGCGTCGTCCAACCGGCGCACGACCGTGGCGTCCTCGTCGGGCAGGCGGTTGGCCAGCAGCTGCAGCCGCATGCCGACCGCCACCATGGACTGGATCGAGTCGTCGTGCACGTCCCACGCGATGCGCCGACGCTCCAGCTCCTGCGCCTCCACCAGGTGCCCGACGAGCCTGCGCTGCTCGGTCAGCGTCTCCTCGACCTGCCTGCGCTCGGTCATGTCCCTGGTGACCTTGGCGAAGCCGCGCAGTTCGCCGGACTCACCGAACAGGGCGGTGATGACGACGTTGGCCCAGAACCGGGTGCCGTCCTTGCGGACCCGCCACCCCTCGTCCTCGAACCGGCCCGCGTCCACGGCGACCTCCAGCTCGCGCCACGGCTTGCGCGCGACCAGGTCCTCGGGCGGGTAGAACGTCGAGAAGTGCTCACCCACGATGTCGTCCGACGAGTAGCCCTTGATCCGCTCGGCGCCCGCGTTCCAGCTGACCACCCGGCCAGCCGGGTCGAGCATGAAGATGGCGTAGTCGAGCACGCCCTGCACGAGCAGCCGGAACCGCTCCTCGCCTGCCTTCAACGCCTGCTCGGCCCGCTTGCGCTCGGTCATGTCCCTGGTGACCTTGGCGAAGCCGCGGAGTTCGCCGGACTCACCGAAGAGGGCGGTGATGACGACGTTGGCCCAGAAGCGGGTGCCGTCCTTGCGGACGCGCCACCCCTCGTCCTCGAACCGGCCAACCTCCGCGGCGACCTCCAGCTCGTACCAGGGCTTGCGCGCGACCAGGTCCTCCTCCGGGTAGAACGTCGAGAAGTGCCTGCCGAGGATGTCGTCGGCCGAGTAGCCCTTGATCCGCTCGGCGCCGGTGTTCCAGCTGATCACCCGACCCGCGGGGTCGAGCATGAAGATGGCGTAGTCGACCACGCTGTCCACGAGCAGGCGGTAGGCGTCCTCGGCGGGCGGTTCGTAGTCGGGCTCGGCGGGCAGGTCGGCGGCCATGGCGCCACTGTGCCCCATGCCCCGTTCGGGTGCCACGGGCCGGTGTTCCGGCGTCAGGACGCGACGGGCAGGGCTCCGGCGACCATCTCGCACCAGACGACCTTGCTGCCGCGCTCGGCGTACGCGCCCCACGTCTCGGACAGCCGCTGGACGAGCTGGAGGCCCCACCCGCCCGAGGTCGCCGCCAAGCGGGGGCGGGGCAGCACCACGCTGCCGTCCGCGACCTCGATGCGGAGCCTGCCGCCGTCGCCCAGCAGCCGGAGCACGGGCGAGGTCGCCGTGTGCCGCAGCGCGTTGGTCACCAGCTCCGAGACGACGAGCACGACGTCGCTGTGGTCGCCGGAGTAGCCCAGGTCGACGAGCGTCTTGCGGACGAAGTCGCGGGCCAGACCGGCCGCACCCCGGTCGACCGGCGCGCTGAACTCCACCACCGAGCCGGATACCGAGAGGTCCACGGTCGCACTGTGCCGTATCGCGCGGTCCGTGCCCAGACGCACCGACACCGGACCGGCTAGTGCGCCTGCACTAGTCGAGGAGGCCGTCACGGCGGGCGATGGCGACCGCCTCCAGCTTCGACCTGGCGCCCAGCTTCTCCAGCACGCGCTGCACGTGGTTGCGCACGGTGTTGCGGGCCACGCCCATGCGCTCACCGATCTCGTCCGTGCTCGCGCCCTCGGCCATGAGCAGCAACGCCTGGCGCTCCCGGGCCGTCAGCGGCACCGCGCCGTCCTTGGCACGCCCGGTGAGCTTGTCCAGCACCCCCGCGAGCAGCCCGCGGTCGAACACGACCTCGCCGGCGGCCACCCGCAGCACGGCCTCGGTCAGCTCCTCCAGCCGGGCCGACTTGAGCACCAGCCCCGCCGCACCGGACTCGGCCGCCCGCGCGGGTTCCGTCGGCGGCGCGGTGGTCAACGCCGTGCCCAGCCGCACGTCCACGCCCATCGCGTCCAGCAG
>NZ_JBFAAX010000764.1:0-2701 GCF_040639995.1 Actinosynnema sp. NPDC023658
GGCGTCCGGCCGGTCGAGCGCGGCGTCGAGCAGGGCGAGCCCGCGTTCGGCGGACAACGGGACCGCGCCGCCGCGACCGACCTTGACCCCCTCCTGTCCCGCCATCCCCTCCGACGACGCCCACGGACCCCAGGCCAGGCTGGTCGCGGGCAGTCCCCGTGCGGCGCGGTGGGCGGCCAGGGCGTCGAGTGAGGCGTTCGCGGCGGCGTAGTTGCCCTGGCCGGGTGCCCCGACCACGCCCGCGATGGAGGAGAACAGGACGAACGCGTCCAGGTTCAGCCCGGCCGTCAACTCGTGGAGGTGCCACGCGCCCTCGGCTTTGGGTCCCGCGACGGTGTCGAGGTCGGTGTCGGTGAGGGCCGGGATCGTGGCGTCCGCCAGCACGCCGGCGGTGTGGACGACCGCGGTCAGCGGGTGCTCGGCGGGAACTCCGGCCAGCAGGCCGCTCAACGCCTGCCGGTCGGACACGTCGCAGGACCGGATGTCGACGTGCGCGCCGAGCGCGGTGAGTGCGGCGCGCAAATCCTCGGCCCCGTCGGGTCCACGTCGACCGGCCAGCAGCAGGTGCCGCACGCCGTGCGCCTCGACCAGGTGCCGGGCAACCAGGCGACCCAACGCGCCGGTCCCTCCCGTGACCAGGACAGTGCCGTCAGGATCAAGCCGGGAGGGCAGGGTGAGGACGAGCTTGCCGGTGTGCCGGGCCTGGCTCAGGTACCGCAACGCCTCCGGGGCACGCCGGACGTCCCACGCGGTCACCGGCAGCGGGTGGAGCACGCCCCGCTCGAACAGCGCCACCAACTCGGTCAGCATCTCCTGGATGACCTCGGGGGCCTCGGCGGCCATGTCGAACGCCCGGTAGGCGACGCCGGGGTGGTCCCGGGCGACCCGGTCGGGATCGCGGACGTCGGTCTTGCCCATCTCCAGGAACCGCCCGCCACGCGGCAGCAGCCGCAGCGACGCGTCGACGAACTCGCCGGCCAGCGAGTTCAGCACGACGTCGACGCCGCTCCCGTCCGTGGCGGCGAGGAACCGCTGTTCGAAGTCGAGCGTGCGCGACGACGCCACCCGGGTGTCGTCGTAGCCCAGCGACCGCAGCACGGGCCACTTCGCCGGACTCGCGGTGGCGAACACCTCCAGACCCAGGTGCCGGGCGAGCTGCGTGGCGGCCATGCCGACACCACCGGTCGCCGCGTGGATCAGCAACGACTCGCCCGGCCGGGTGTCGGCCAGCCGGACCAGGCTGTAGTAGGCGGTCAGGAACACGATCGGCACGGTCGCCGCCTGCGCGTACGACCAGCCCTGAGGCATGGGGACGAGCACGCGGTGGTCGGTGACCGCGACCGGTCCCAGACCACCTGACAGCAGCCCCATCACCCGGTCACCCGGCGCGAAACCTGTGACGTCCGGACCGACTTCGAGGACCACGCCCGCGCCCTCGCTGCCCAACAGCGCGTTCTCGTCCGGGTACATGCCCAGCGTGATGAGCACGTCCCGGAAGTTGAGCCCGGCGGCGCGCACGGCGACCCGGACCTGACCGGGTTCCAGCGGCGCGATGTCGTGCGCGACCAGGGCGACGTCATCCAGGGAGCCCTTGCGCGTCACCTCCAGCCGCCACCCCGCAGCCCCGGCAGGCGGTGACAGCACGTCACCGGGGCCGGCCGGAGCGAGCCGGGGAACCCTGGCGATCCCGTCGCGCAGCGCGAGCTGCGGCTCACCCGAGGCCACGGCGGCGGGCACGGCGCCGGACGACGTCCCGTCCACGTCGATCAGCGTGAACCGGTCGGGATTCTCCGACTGCGCCACCCGGACCAGGCCCCAGATCGACGCCGCGGCCGGGTCCGGCACGTCCTCGGCGGCTCGGGTGGCCACGGCGTTGCGGCTCACCAGTACGAGCTTCGAGTCGAGGAGGCGGTCGTCGGCCAACCAGCGCTGCAAGGTGGCCAGCACCTCGTGGACGCTCGACCGTTCACACGGGAACAGCACGACCTCAGGCGTCCCGTCGCTGAACGCCGCCGGATCCGCGTGCGCCGGGAGCTCGAACCGCGCGGCCAGACCGAGGGGATCGGCACCGAGCACCGCCCAGCCGTCGAGGGACGGCGGCACCTCGGAGAGTGGGGCGGAGGGCCACTCCAGGCGGTAGAGGGCGTCGCGGTGTCCCGTCCCACCGGGCCGCGTGGTGAGTCCGCGCACGGTGACGACCGGTGCGCCCGTGTCGTCCGTCGCGGTCAGGGAGACCGTCCGCCGGTCGAGCCCCTGGAGCCGGACGCGCAGAACCGCGGCACCGGTGGCGTGGAACCGGACGCCGGACCACGCGAAGGGCAGCTCGACGTCACCGCCTTCCCGGGTGAGGGCCAGCGAGTGCAGGGCTGCGTCGAGGAGCGCGGGGTGCACCGGGTAGCCGTCGACGTCGGTGCCCTCCGGCAGCGCAACTTCGGCGTACAGGTCGTTCCCGTGCCGCCAGGCGGCGCGCAGCCCCTGGAACGCGGGACCGTAGTCGAGACCGGCCGCGGCCAGGCGGTCGTAGAGGCCTTCGACGTCCAGCGGGGTGGCATTGGCGGGGAGCCAATCGACACCGACCACCGGGGCGGGCTCGTCGGCGGACAGGACGCCGGTGGCGTGCCTGGTCCAGGGACCGTCGGCGTCGTCCTGGGTGTGGATCGTGACGGCCCGGCGTCCGAACTCGTCCGGGGCCTTGACGACG
>NZ_JBFAAX010000765.1:0-2697 GCF_040639995.1 Actinosynnema sp. NPDC023658
CACGGCGGGCACCGGCTACACCTACGTGACGCGCAAGAACCGGCGCAACGACCCCGACCGCCTGGTGCTGCGCAAGTTCGACCCGGTCGTGCGCAGGCACGTCGACTTCCGCGAGGAGCGCTGACGTGGCCAAGAAGTCCAAGATCGCCAAGGACCGGCAGCGCCGGGAGGTCGTCGCCCGGCACGCCGAGCGGCGCGCGGAGCTGAAGGAGATCATCCGCACCGACCCGGAGCGGCGTGACGAGGCGCTGCGCGCGCTGCGGAGGCTGCCCCGCGACGCCAGTCCCACGCGGCTGCGCAACCGCGACGCCGTGGACGGCAGGCCCCGCGCGGTCTTCCGCGCCTTCGGCCTGTCCCGGATCAGGCTGCGCGAGATGGCCCACCGCGGCGAGCTGCCCGGCGTGACCAAGTCGAGCTGGTAGGGGACCGCACCGACGCGGACAGCACGAACGGGTGAGGGCCCGACCCGCGAGCCCTCACCCGTTCGTGGATCGCGGGGATCAGCGGTGGCGTCCCCGCGTGCCCACACCGATCAGCGTGGTGGCGTCGAGCACGTCGACGCCCTCGTCGCGCAGGGAGCCCAGGTACAGCTCGCGCACGGTCTCCACGGTGTCCGGCGCGAGCCCGGCCAGCGCGCCCCGGAACCCGGACCCGAGGACGACCAGCCAGGCGAGGTCGGGCGTCATGGTCAGCCGCAGCTCGTTGACCCGCACGTCCACATCGGACAGACCGCGGGCGGCGAGCCACCCGGCGTACGGCTCGGCCTGGTTGATCTCGTCGACGGGACGCGGTTTCCGTTCCGGCGGTGGCTCGGCGGAGGTGGCCGCGGCGACCGCGCCGTACACGTGCCGACCGGCGGCGGCCATCGCGCCACGGCGCCAGATGGTGAACACGACGCGACCGCCCTCGCGGGCCGCGCCGATCAACCGCTCGGCGCCCGCCGCCATGTCGGGCAGGAAGAAGATGCCCAGCGCCGACACCACGACGTCGTACCCGGCACCGTCCCAGGTGGTCACGTCGGCCTGGTGCGCGTGCAGCTGCGGCAGGCCGGAGGCGTGCCGGCGCAGCTCCTCGACCATCGGACCCGACCGGTCCACGGCGTCCACGAGACCGCCGGGCCCGACCGACCGCGCGGCGGGAACGGCCGAGGCGCCGGTGCCGCAGCAGGCGTCCAGGACGCGGTCGCCGGGCTTCGGGTCCGCCGCCGCCACGGTGGCCGCGCCGATCGGACCCCACAGGTGCCTGCCCAGCGCGGTGAAGTCCACCGCGGCGGCGTCGAACGCCCGGCGGACCTCCTCGTCGTTCGGTGTTGTCGCCATGCCGGTGACGATAAGCGCTGTCGCGCCGTCCCGGGGAGGTTCAGCAGGTGGCGGAGCGGCGTTCGAGCATCACCGTGTCGCGCCACACCCCGTGGTGGCACGCGATGCGCTCGCGGACGCCGACCGTGCGGAACCCCGCCCAGTGGTGCAACCCGATGCTCGCCCGGTTCTCCGGGAACACCGCCGTCTGCAACGTCCACAACCCGCCCTCGTCCGCCGCGGCCACCTGCCGGCGCAGCAACGCCCGACCCACACCCCGACCCCGGAACCCCTCCCCCACGTACACCGAGGTCTCCGCCACCCCCGCGTAGCACTCCCGCGTCGACACCGGCGACGCCGCCGCCCAGCCCGCCACCCGACCTTCCACCACCGCCACCCACCGGTGACCGGGCAACCACTTGGCGTCCAACGTGCGCCGACCCGGCGTCTCCGTCTCGAACGTCGCGTTGCCGGTGGCGATCCCCTCGCCGTAGATCCGCCGCACGTCCGCCCAGTCGTCGTCCGCCATCGCCCGCACCGACACCTCCCCCACCGACCCGACCGGACCCGGGGGCCGCGTCGCGATCGTCCCCATCACCGCGTCGGCGGCGTGCGGCAGACCCGTGCAACACGCCGCGTTCACCGACACCAACGTCGCCGTGCCCTCCCGGCGCACCCGCACGAACCCCACCTCCGCCAACCGGCGCACGTGGTGCGAACACGTCGACTGGCTCACCCCCACCGCCTCCGTCAACGCACCCACCGTGATCTCACCGGGGTGCGTCGCCACCACGTGCAGCACACGCACCCGCGTCGGATCGGCCAGGCACGCGAACCACCCGGCATACGTCGAGGCGTCCTCGGGAGCCAGGCCCGCCACGAGCGGCGTCGTCGTCATGACCGGAGTGTATCGATGGAACTCGATGGTTGCATCCATCGAAGTAGCTCGATAGATTGCCCCTCGTTCAATCGAGCAGTACCGATGAAAGGGGTAGCTCGTGAGCGAGCTCCCGGTGGTCGTGGTGGGTGCGGGACCGGTCGGCTTGGCCGCGGCGGCACACCTGGTGGAACGCGGCTCGCGGCCGCTGGTCCTCGAAGCCGGGCCGCGGGCGGGTGCGGCGGTGGCGCGGTGGAGCCACGTGCGGCTGTTCTCGCGGTGGTCGGAGCTGGTCGACCCCGCCGCCCGGCGGCTGCTGGAGCGCACCGGGTGGACCCCGCCCGAGGACGACGTCCACCCGACCGGCGCCGAGTGGACGTCGCGGTACCTGACCCCGCTGGCCGAGGCGTTGGCCGAGCACGTCCGGCTCGGCACCCGGGTCGTCGGCGTCGCCCGCCGGGGACGGGACCGGGTGGTGGACGCGGGCCGGGACAGCGAGCCGCTGACCGTGCACGTGGAGGG
>NZ_JBFAAX010000766.1:0-2692 GCF_040639995.1 Actinosynnema sp. NPDC023658
GCCACCAACGCGGTCGAGGAGCTGTTGCGCTACCTCAACATCACCCACGGCGGACGTCGCCGGGTGGCGCTGGAGGACGTGGAGTCCGGCGACGGCCCGTCCAGCAGCGGCTGCGGCACGCCGCGCAGGTGCAGGTCGAAGAACGCCCGGACGTGCGCACGGGTGATCGCCGCGCCGCGCTCACCGCCGACGGCCGCGCCGAGGTCGACGCCGAGCTGACCGGCCAGCACCCCGAGGTCGGTGAACGACGGGTGCACCATGCCGTCCACCACCAGCCAGCGCCGCCAGCCGGTCAGCAGGGGCCAGGCGTCCTCCCAGCTCTTGGCCGACCCGCCGGTGCCGGGGGCGTAGGCGGAACGGCGACCCAGGAGCATGACCGGCCGCGACATCCCCGTCTCGGGGACCGGCGTGCTGATCGAGCCGTCGACGTCGATCGCGGCGAGGATCCGCGGGTCGGCGCGCAGCGCGGCCAGGCTGCTCGCCCCGCCCACCGAGTGACCGCCCATGGCGATCCGCGACGGGTCGACCAGGTCCGCGCCGGGCCGGTGGCGCAGCGGTCCGGTCAGCTGGTCGAGCACGAAGGACACGTCCGTCGCCCGGCCCCGTTCGAGCGCCGACCAGAACTCGGGGTCGTGGTTGCCGCACGCGGCGCAGGGCGCGACCCGCCCGTCGGGGAACGTGGTGGCGACGTTCTCGTAGGTGTGGTCCACCACCACGACCACGTAACCGTGGCTCGCCAGGTCTTCCGCCAGGGTGCTCAGCGTGGCGCGGGGCCTCTTGAAGCCCGGCGACAGCACCACGAGCGGCCGGCTGTGCTTCCGGCCGGGCAACGGCCGCGCGTCCACGACGGCGTTGGTCCGCACCGCGGCGAGCGCGTCGGGTGGCACGGTGGTGAGGCCGGCCTCTTCGAGCACCGCGCTCGACTCGACCGGCGTCATGTACTGCTTCTTCGGCCCGCGCGCCGACGCCGCCGGGTAGAACAGGGACACCATCAGCTCCCTGGCGGCCACCGACGGCACCCACGGGTCGGGGCGCGAGGTGTCCTCCAGGTAGAGCGACGTCGTGCCCACCGGGTGCCGTCCGGTCGGCGCGGGCAGGCGGGGTGTCGTGTCGGCGGAGGCCGGCACCGCCGGTGAGGTGGTCAGCACCAGCGCCGTGGCGACGGCGAACGTGAGGGCGCGCATGTCTTCCCTTCGTGCGTGCGTCAGGACAGGTGGCGGAGCCGGTGGGAGGACAACCACCAGAGCAGCGCCGAGAACACCAGGTACAGGGCCAGTTCGAGCCACTGGAGCGGCCAGAAGTGGCCCGCCGGGTGGTGGGTCAGGCGCTGCCGGTAGCCGAGGTCGGCCAGCTGGGCGAGGCACCCGCGCATCCCTTCGAGGTCCGGTGGCGGCGCGTCCCCCGCGGGCGGGGGCGGGAGGCAGCCGCGCACCGCGTCGGGCAGCCGGACGACTGCCGCGCCGGACGCGTCCACGGTCTCGTCGGCCAGCACCCAGGAACCGGCGGGTCGGTGCACGGTCAGCGACTCGATCACCTCACCCCCGGAGCCGTTCTGCATCCGGACGCCCGCGATGCTCCGCGCGGTGAGCGCGACCGCCTCCTCGACCGGGGGCACCAGGTGCGGGCGGACGACGAACGACGTCAGCAGTTGCACGGCGAAGTACAGGACGAGCGTGACCGCCATGGCGACGACGGTGCGGCGCACCAGGATGGCGACCGCGATGCCCAGGACGAACGCGAACGCGGCGTAGCCGACCGGCGCGATCCCCCGTGCGGCGGAGATCATCGGCGCGATGCGCGGTTCGAAGCCGCTGTCGGTGTCCAGCTCGGCGGCGGTGTCGATCAGACCGGCCCACCAGCCGACGGCCAGGCTCAGCAGGCCCGCCGCGGCCATGGCGGCGGGAGCGCCCAGTCCCAGCTTGACGGCGAGCCACCGGCTCCGGGTGACGCTCTGGTTCCAGACCAGGTTGTGGGTGCCCGCCTCCAGCTCGCGGGTGATCATCGGCACCGCCCAGAACGCGCCGAGCAGGGCCGGCAGCACGGGCACCGCGATCAGGGCCGCCGTGTAGAGGGTGTCCTGGTCGTGGAAGTCCGCGTGGCCGGACCCGGGTCGGGCGATCGCGAGGAGCACGCCGACGACGACGAGCGCGGCGTGCACCGACAGGACCGGGAAGCGCAGCTGCCGCCAGGCCAGCCAGGTCACCGGACCACCCCCAGCGCGGGACGCCCGGCGTCCGGGCTGCTCAGGTAGGCCAGGACCAGGTCTTCCAGGTCCGGCTCCCCGACGTCCCACGCGGGGTCGAGGATCGGCGCTTCCGTGCGGACCAGGACGGTGGTCTGGCGGTCGGTGTGGCGCGCGGAGACGACCTCCTGGTCCGCGGGCAGGGTGTCGACGTCGCGGCGCGGCCCGGTCAGCCTGTGGTGCGTGGCGAGCAGGTGCTCCACGTCGCCGGTGACCCGGACCTGCGAGCCGACCAGCACGACCAGGTGGTCGCAGACCCGTTCCAGGTCGGTGATCAGGTGCGAGGACAGGACCACGCTGAGCCCGTGCTCCGCGACGGTCTCCATGAGGTCCCCGAGGAACTCGCGGCGGGCCAGCGGGTCGAGCGAGGCGACCGGTTCGTCGAGCAGCAGCAGCTCGGGGCGCTTCGCGATGCCGAGGGTGAGCGCGAGCTGGGCGCGCTGACCGCCG
>NZ_JBFAAX010000767.1:0-2690 GCF_040639995.1 Actinosynnema sp. NPDC023658
CGGCGGCCAGCGCCCTGGCGCGCGCGTTGGGGTGGTAGCCGAGCTCGGCCACGGAGCGCTCGACGCGGTCCCGGGTCTCCGCGGAGATCGTGCGCTTCCCGCTGAGCACGTAGCTGACCGTGCTCGCGGACACGCCCGCGTGTTTGGCCACATCGGCGAGTGTCACCATGCGTGATGCTCCTGCTCCCTCGTGTTCCGGGTCAGCCCTTGACCGCGCCGGTCAGCACGCCGACCCGGAAGTGCTTCTGCATGAAGGGATACACGATCAGCACCGGCACCAGCGTCAGCACCACCACCGCCATCTGCAGCGACAGCGGCGCGGTCTGCGAGAACTGCGTGCCGAAGCCCGCGTTCACCGAGCCCGGCAGCCCGTTGCCCCGGTTGACGTAGGTCAGCAGCACGTACTGGAGCGGCCACTTCTCGCTGTCCGTCGGCATGTAGAGCATCACGTTGAAGAACGAGTTCCAGTAGCCGACCCCGTAGAACAGCGCGATCACCGCGGTCACCGCGCGGGACGTCGGCAGCACGATCGACCACAGCGTCCGCCACTCCCCGGCGCCGTCGATCCGGGCCGCCTCGATCAGGTCGACCGAGGTCTCCGAGTAGAAGGCGCGCAGCACCAGGATGTTGAACACCGACACCGCGCCGGGCAGGATCAACGCCCACCACTGGCCGTAGCCGCCGAGCTCGGTGACGACCAGGAACGTGGGGATCAGGCCGCCGTTCACGAACATCGTGACGATCAGCAGCACGAGCAGGAACCGGTGGGCCACCGAGCGGGACCGGGACAGGCCGTAGGCGCACAGGATCGACACCACCATCGACACGGCCGTGCCGACGACGGTGATGCCGAGGCTGACGAACAGCGCGTTGCGCACGGTGGCGTCGCCCAGCATCACGCGGTAGGCCTCGGTGGTCAGGCCGTCCGGCCAGATGACCAGGCCACCCGCGCGGTTGACCGCCGCCTGGGTGGACAGGCTGGTCACCACGATGATCCACAGCGGGACCAGGACGACCGCCAGCACCGTGCCGAGGGTCAGGCCCTTGGCGGTCCGCCCGACGGCGGTCGGCGGTTCCTCCCAGGACGGGCGTGCCGTCCTCCTCCGACCGCGGGCGGCGGTGCGGGTGGGCGGGCGACCCTTGGCGCCCGCGCGTTCGACGGTGAGCGTGTCGGTCATTTCCGGTACAACCCGTCTTCGCCGAAGGCGTGCGCCAGCTTGTTCGCACCCCAGATGAGCAGCAGTGAGATGACGCTCTTGAACAGCCCGGCCGCGGCGCCGTAGCTGTAGTTGTTGGTGGCGATGCCGTAGTAGAACGAGAACGTGTCGAGCACGTCGGCCGCGTCGTGGCCGACCGCCTCCCGCTGGATCAGGAACTGCTCGAAGCCGACCGTCAGCGCGTTGCCCAGCCGCAGCACCAGCATCAGCATGATCACGCCGCGCAGGCCGGGCAGGGTGATGTGCCAGAGCCGGTGCCACCGGCCGGCGCCGTCCGCGGCGGCGGCCTCGTACAGGTCGGTGTTGATCGCGGCGAGCGCGGCCAGGAAGACGATGATCCCCCAGCCCGCCTCCTTCCAGATGGCCTGCGAGGTGACCAGCAGCGCGAAGGAGTCGGGGTCGGTCATGACGTCCCAGGTGCCGATGTCGTGGCTGCGCAGGAACTGGTTGAGCACCCCCGCGCCGCCGAGCATCTGCTGGAAGATCGTGATGGCCAGCACCCACGAGAAGAAGTGCGGCAGGTACACGATCGACTGGACGAAGTTGCGCAACCGCTCGCTGAGCACGGAGTTCAGCACCAGCGCCAGCACGATCGGGATCGGGAAGAACAGCACCAGCTGCACGAAGCTCAGGTACAGCGTGTTCTTCAGCGACCCCCAGAACAGCGAGTCGCTGATCAGCGCCTCGAACTGGCCCAGGCCGACCCACTCGCTGTTCCAGACCCCGGTCAGCGGGTTGTAGTCCTGGAACGCCGTCACCAGGCCGAACAGCGGCACGTAGTTGAACACCAGCAGCAGGACGACGGCGGGCAGGGTCATCAGCAGCAGCGACCGGTCGCGCCGCAGGCGAACCCGCAGGCCCAGCCGCTCCTTCCGGCCCCGCGGTGGCGCGTCGACCCTGCTCATTGGCCGGTGCCGTACTTCTGGAGGACGTTCTCGTCCATCCACTGCACCAGCTTGTCGCCGCCGCCGCTGGACTTCCAGGTGGCGATGGCGTCCTTGACGTCGGAGACCTTCTTCTTGCCGTGGTAGCAGTCCTTGATGGTGTCCTCGACGGCCTGGGCGGCGTCGGCGGCGGCCATGGACCGCGGCAGGCTGATGTTCATGTTCCAGAACACCGGCTTGCGCAGGTGCTCGACGTTCGCGGCCTGCCAGGCGGCGTAGTCCTTGGTCACCACGTCGCCGCCGGGGTTGCTGATCACCGCGGGCGGCGAGGCCAGGAACGGGAAGGTCTGCGCCTGGACGTTCTTCTTGCCCTCCTCGGTGGCCGTCGGCACGCCGTCGACCATCGTGTGGTGGAGGCCCTCGGTGCCGAAGTTGACCAGCGTGTACTCGACCGAGCCGTACGGCGCGGCCAGGTAGTTCGCGACCGCCAGCAGCTCCTCGATCTGCTCGGGCTTCAGGTTGGCGTTGAGGTAGCTGACGATGCTGGTGGAGGGGCCCATGGAGATCTGCGGCTCACCCTTGCCGTCCG
>NZ_JBFAAX010000768.1:0-2690 GCF_040639995.1 Actinosynnema sp. NPDC023658
GTGGCCACGGCGTTCCCGGAGGCGACCGCGGAGGCCCGGGACCGGGCAAGCGCCGTCGACTGGGGTCCGACGGTGCGCCCGCACCTGGACCGGGCGCTGGACGTGGTCGCGGAACAGGTGCTGCGGACCGACGAGACGTTGCGGTCGTTGGGCACCGCGCTCACGACGGCCCGTCGCTCCGGGGACCGGTAGGGGTCGATCGACAGCGGTCGACCGATGGGGGGAAGCCATGAGGGGGATGCCATGAGCAGGGAACTGACCAGACCACCGGACGCCGATCGCCCGCCGCCGCCCGCCGGGTCGTTGCGCGAGTCGGTGACGGGCGCGGTGTCACGGCTGGTGGACGGCGCGCTGGACCGGAGCGTCCCGCTGCTGCGGATCGGGCTGGGCGTGGTGTTCGTGTGGTTCGGCGTGCTGAAGGTCGCGGGGGCGTCCCCGGTGCACGACCTGGTCGCGGACACCGTGCCGGTGCTGCCGGCGGTCTGGTTCGTGCCGGTGGTGGGCGTGTTCGAGGTGCTGGCGGGCCTGGCGCTGCTCGTGGCGGTCCAGGTGAAGCCCGTCGCGGCGCTGGTCGCGCTGCACCTGCTGGGCACGTTCCTCGTCTTCGTGGTGCAGCCGGCCGTGACGTTCCGCTTCGGCAACCCGCTGCAGCTGACCGTCACCGGTGAGTTCGTGCTGAAGAACCTGGTGCTGCTGGCCGCCGCGCTCGTGGTGGCACGGCACCACACCAGGCGGCGCTGAGACGCCGTCCCGGTCCGCCGTCGGTCGGTCAGCTCTGAGGGGTGCTGACCGCCCGGCGGCGGGCGTGCGCCGGGCGGGCTCCTAGAACGCCGTGGAGGTCGTGGCGCTCGGCTCCCTGGTGTAGGTGAGGCAGTTGGCGGCGTGGTCGCCCTGGCCGGGCCCGACCCGCACGCCGCTCGCGGTGCACTCCAGCTCGCGGTTGTGCACGCAGTCCGTGCGCGAGCACGCGCCCACCTGGGCGACGACCTTCGACAGGCCCCCCTTGCGGGCGAGGGGGATGAACGTCCCGCAGTCGGCGGCCCCGTTGGCACCGTTCACGGTGATCGCGAAAGCGTGACAACCATCGTGGTTGTACGAACAACCCGTGACCGTGCACTCGTTGACGGCCGGCATTTCCGTGGTGGTCATGACCGCTCCTCTGGGCAGCAGTTTCCTGGGAGGAACGGTGCCACCGGCCACCGGTACCCGCAACACGAAATCATTGAGGGGAGCCTAACCTAAAAGCCGAAAAACGATTCGTATCAGCCTCAGGAAAATAGGCTTCAAGATTCGCAAACCCACCTGGGACGCCAACGCGACGGCCCGTGCTCAGCCCGCCTCGTGCACCTCTTCGACCACGGCCTTCAGCCGGGCGAGGGTGCGTTCGATGTTGCGCTGGTTCTGCACGTCCCGGTCGTGCACGCCGGTCGCCAGCACGGTCAGCGGTCGGAACCACGTCGGACGCCGGTCCCACGTGCTCTCGGTGACGCGGCAGCCCGTGGCGGTCGGCTCGATGTCGTACTGCCAGCGCGACACGGGCACCCCGAACGACCGCACGTCGAACGCGAACCTGGTCGGCCCGGCGTCGGTCACCGTCGAGACGGTGCGCCAGATCCGCCACCCGCGCCGGTTCGCCCCGACGAACCGCGCGCCCACCGCCGGACCCGCCGCCGGGGCGAGCCACCGCCCACCGGAGTACTCCTCGGCCAGGTCGGCCAGGCCACGCAAGTCGCTCACCAGGGCGTACACGCGGTCGACGCCGGCATCGACCTCGACCTGCGCCCGCGCGTTCGGTTCGGTCACGACCGCAACCTAGCCGAACGGCCACCGGCGGATAAGCCTTGTGAGGCCGGCAACTCAGGGCGTCACCGGGATGTTCGTCAGGCCGTTCACCGCCCGCGTGACGGTGTTGGACGCGTGCACGACGTTCGGCAGCTCCGGGCACTTCGACGTGGACGTGATCCGGATGGCGTACTGCCCGACCCCACCGAGGTCGGAGCGGTTGTCCCGCCACACGTTGCCGCACCCGTTCGGCAGCGACGGCGTGGTGGCCGGGTTGTGCGTCTCGTAGCCGTTGGCGAACGTGCCCGGCACGGCGAACGTGCCGGTGTTGCCCTCGACCAGGTAGCCGGTGCCCTTGACGTCGACCCACGAGTCCGCCGAGTTCTGGCCGGAGATGCCCGTGCCGTCGAACGTGTTGCCCCGGATGACGCCGTCGGACGTGCCCTCCTTGACGTCGACGTGCTCGGCCGCGACGCCGGGACCGATGCGGTTGCCCAGCACCTGCACGCGGTCGCTGCGGTCGACGCCGCCGGAGTTGCCGTGGCACGCCCAGTTCGAGCTCGCCGATCCGATGTAGACGGCCTCGCCGTACCCCGGCTGCACGAGTCCCGTGTCGGTGATGGCGGAGTCGCGCAGCACGCTGTCCGACGACGAGCGCCGGAAGTGCACGGCCTCCTCCTCGACGTGGTCCACGCGCACGCCGTCGATCACGGTGTGGTGCGAGTTGTCCACGACGATGCCCTTCTTCGAGTCCCGCACGGTGAAGCCGGTCAGGTTCCAGTGCGGCGCGTCGTGCAGCCACAGCCCGTAGCCGGGGTCCCAGCCGGGAGTCGGGGATCGCGATGATCATGGTCGAGCACGACAGGGGCCTGGTGATGGACCTGGCCGACCGGGTGATGGTGCTGGAC
>NZ_JBFAAX010000769.1:0-2689 GCF_040639995.1 Actinosynnema sp. NPDC023658
TCGGTGAGCTGGAGGTCCACGCCGGGAAGGTCGACGCGCTGGCCGGCCGGTTGCGGGCGGCGGTGGACGCGGCCCGCCAGGTGACCATGTCCGACGAGGCGTACGGGGTGATCTGCCGACCGTTCGCGGTGCTGCTCCAGCCGTTCGAGCAGATGGGCGTCGACGCCCTGGCCAAGGCCGCGGAGACGATGACCGAGGTGGCCACCGGGGTGCGTGCGACGGCCGGTGACTACAGCGCCCGGGAGACCTCCGAGGCCGCCGCGTTCGACGGGATCGGCCCCCGATGACCGGGGACCTGGTCGCCGCGCCGCAGGACACGACGAACGCCGTCACCGGCATCGGCATCCTGGAGGCCGCGGACGGCCTGGCGCAGGGCGTCGCGAGCGGTGACTGGGTAGCGGGCGGTCTCGGGGCCGCCGGTGTCGGCCTCGAAGTGCTGAGCCTGGTCGTGGACCCGATCGGCACGCTCGCCTCCTACGGCGTGTCGTGGCTGATCGAGCACGTGCAGCCGCTCAAGGACGCGCTGGACTGGCTGGCCGGCAACCCACCGGTCATCTGTTCGTTCAGCGACACGTGGGGCAACGTGGGCCGCGAGGTCGCCGCGATCGCCCAGGACTTCGCCAACGAGTCGCAGGCGGGCACGGCGGGCTGGACCGGGGCGGCGGCGGACGCGTACCGGGCGCACACGGCCAAGGTCGCTGACGCGGTGGCGGGTGCGGGGTCGTTGGCGGGCGGCATCTCCGCCGGTGTGATGATCATGGGCGAGGTCGTGGCGGCGGTCCGCGAGCTGGTGCGCGACATCGTGGCGGAGCTGATCGGCCGGCTGATCGCGTGGGCGCTGGAGGCGGTGGCCACGCTGGGCCTGGCGACGCCGGTCATCGTGGGCCAGGCGATCACCGCGATCTCCCGGGTGGTCAAGAAGATCGGTGACCTGATCCGCAACCTGATCAGGACGATCGGCAACGTCACGCCCCGGATCCGCGCGGTCGTCGACAAGCTGGACGAGATCATGGCCGCGCTGGGCAAGCTGGGCCGCAAGGCCGACGGTGCGGGCCCGACCCCCAGGACACCCGACGGACCGGGCACCACGACCCCGTCCGGCACGACCCACCCGTCCGGCACCACCACCCCGTCCGGCACCACGAGTCCATCCGGTACCACCACCCCGTCCGGTACCACCAGTCCTTCCGGGACGACGACGCCTTCGGGCACCACGAGCCCTTCCGGCACCACGAGCCCGACCACCGCACCGGACGCGCCGACCGCGAAGCCGGACGGTCCGTCCACACCGGACGGCACCACGCCCGGCGACGGCACGCCGACCAGCCGCGGTCCGGGCAAGTCCGAGGGCGGCAACGGCAAACCGGCCGACGGCAACGGCAACGACGGCGGCAGCGGGCAGCGCTCGGACGGCAACGGCGGGTGCGACGGCAAGGGCGGCGACCCGGTCGACGCGGTGTCCGGCCAGATGATCACCAACGCCGTCGACGTCGACCTGCCCGCCCTGCTGCCGCTGGTCCTCCAGCGCGCCTACGCCTCCGGCTACCAGGGTGGTCGCCTGCACGGCCCCGGCTGGTCGTCCACCGTGGACCAACGCCTCGAACTCGACGAGCGGCACGTCCGCTACTTCGGCGACGACGCGCAGATCCTCCGCTACGAACGCCCCGAGCGACCGGGCCTGCGCGGCATGCCCAACGACGGCGCGCGTTGGCCGTTGACGTGGGACCGCGAGACCGGCAGCTTCCGCGTGGAGGACCCCAAGAGCGGGTGGGTGCGCCACTTCGGCCCCAACCCGGCCGACCCGCGCGTCCGCCCGATCACCGCCCTCACCGACCGCAACGGCAACCGCGTCGACTACGAGCGCGACGCGGACGGCCTGCCCACCGGCGTCGCGCACTCCGGCGGGTACCGCATCACCGTCGACACGGCGCACGGCGACGCCGGTCCCCGCATCATCGCCCTCCGGCTCGGCACGGACAACAGCGCGCTCGTCCAGTACCGCTACGACGAGCGCGGCCGGATGGTCGACGTCGTCGACACGACGTGGCTGCCCTACCACTACGAGCACGACGAAGCCGACCGCGTCACCGGGTGGGTCGACCGCGAGGGCTACCGCTACCGCTACACCTACGGCGAGGACGGCCGGGTCGTCCGGGGCGAGGGCGACGGCGGCGTCCTGTCCGCGACGTTCGACCACGACCCGGCGGGCCGCAGGACCACGGTCACCGACAGCCTCGGCCAGGCCACCGTCTTCCACTACGACGAGCACGACCACCTCACCGAGGTGGTCGACCCGCTCGGCAACTCCGAGCGGACCGAGTACGACCGCTTCCACCGCCTGCTGTCGCGCACCGACGCGCTCGGCCGCACCACCCGGTACTCGCTGGGCTGGGACGGCGACACCGTGCGCGTCGACCGCCCGGACGGCACCGCGGTCACCGCCGAGTACAACCACCTGCGGCTGCCCGTAGAGGTCGTCGGCCCGGACGGCGCGCGCTGGCGCTACACCTACGACGACCGCGGCAACACGCTCACGCAGACCGACCCGTCCGGCGCGGTGACCACCCACACCTACGGCGAGCACGGGGAACCGCGCACCATCACCGACGCGCTCGGCGGCACGACCACCATCGCCACCGACGCGGCGGGCCTGCCGGTCTCGGTGACGGACCCGTCCGGCGCCACCGAG
>NZ_JBFAAX010000770.1:0-2687 GCF_040639995.1 Actinosynnema sp. NPDC023658
CTCGCCCGCTGCGCCCGCGTGAGCAGGCGCTCGCACTCCGCCGCGGATGGCCGCTTGGTCGGGTCCGTGGCGGTCATCGCGGTCAGCACGTCGGTCCACGGTCCGGGCAGGTCGGCCGGGACGCGCGGCTCCCGGTGCAGCCGCGACAGCGCCGCCTCCGTGTCGCCACCGGGGTACTCGGGTCGCCCGGTCAGGCACTCCAGCAGCACCAGGCCCAGCGCGTAGACGTCGGCGGACGGCCGCACGTCGCCGCCCCGCACCTGCTCGGGCGCGAGGTAACCGGCGGTGCCGACCAGCACGCCCGACCGGGTCACGCGGGTCACCTGGCCCTGCAACGCCAGCCCGAAGTCGGCCAGGTACGCGCGCCGCCCGGTGGTGTCGAGCAGGATGTTCGACGGCTTCACGTCCCGGTGCACCACGTCGTGGGAGTGCACGTGGGCCAGCACACCGGCGACCTGCGACCCGATCACGGCCACGACCTCGGGTGACATGGCGCCGCGCATCCGGCGGCGCAGCGTGCCGCCGTCGACGGGCTGCATCACGAAGTACGGCCGGCCGCGGAAGGTGCCGGTGCCGTAGACCTCGACCAGGCCGGGGCAGTGCATGGCGGCCAGCACCTGCGCCTCGCGGTCGAGCCGGATCCGGTCCTCGCCGCCCTCGCCCAGGAAGAACTTGATCGCGACCTTCCGGTCGAGCCGGGTGTCGAGCGCCCGGTACACCTCCGCCATGCCCCCCGAGCCGTAGAGGCTGCCCAGGGCGTACCTGCCGTCGACCACCTCGCCGGTCAGGTCACCGTCCCACATCCGGTTGAACCTCCGCTGTGTCGACGACGTCGGCCGGACGCCGGAAGTTACCGGCCCCGGGGCTCGACCTGCCACCCCGTTGCCGTTCCGCGACCTGCCCGGCGCGACAAGGCCACCTCGGATCGCCGCAGATCTGCGGGGTTCCGCACAGGGTGACTATGCACCGAAGACCACCCTATCGAGTGATCTTCGGAGCACGGTCAGGCAGAAGACGTCAGGGCGCGGTGGTGCAGGTCGTCGTGGGCGTGGTCGTGGTGCTGGTGGTCGTCACCGGCGGCCCGGCCGAGGCCGCCCGGGTGCCGCTGCACGAGGTCGACTCGACCCGCCCGTCGGACGAGTCACCGAAGGCGAACACGACGTACTCGACGCCGCGGGCGAGCCGGAACCCGCACAGCGAAGCCATGCTGTAGGTCAGGACGTCGACCTGCTGCGGCACGTCGCCCTTGTACTCGGTGCCGACGGCCACGGCGTACCGGTACCGGTCGTCGTAGCTCACCGCCGGGTCGCCCACCTCCACGGTCTCGCTGAGCACGAGGCCGGAGAAGACGTGGGTCGCCCGCTGGAAGCGGTCCGCCTCCGTGCCGGGCTGGCAGCTGCACGCGCTGGCCGGCCCGGTGAAGACGGCCGTGAGCAGGCCGGCGGTCAGCGTGATCACACCGGCCACGTGGGCCAGGACTCTCCACCGCTTCAACGGATCCCCCTCTGGTCGGAGCGCGGCGCGGCCGTCATGGCGTGGCGGTCGCGCACGGCGTGGTGGTCGGGAAGGTGGTGCCGGAGGCGGGTGACGTGGTCACCGGCGGACCGCCGGCCGCGGACCGGGTGCCGCTGCACTGCTCGGTCTCCAGCCTGCGGTCGGCCACGTCGCCCTTCGAGAACACCAGGTAGTCGGCGCCCACGGTCAGCTTGAGGCCGCACGAGTTGTTCCGCTGCGTCAGGACGTAGACCACGTGCGGGACGTCGCCCTTGTACTCGGTGTCGACCACGACGGTGTACCGGTAGGCGTCGTTGTAGCCGTCGTTCAGCTCCACCTTCTCGCTGACCACGTGCCCGGAGAAGACGAACGTCGCCTGCTGGTAGCGCAACGCCTCGTTCCCGGGGAAGCAGACGCAAGCACTGGCGGGACTGGTGAGCACCGCGGTGAGCAGGGCGGCGGTCAGCGTGGCTACCGCCGCCGCGTGTGCCAGGAATCGTGAACGCGCCAAAGGGTCCTCCTCGTGCATAAGGAGTGGTCGTGGCGGTGTGCGCCCAGCGTACGGTCAGGCGTGCAGCGCCAGCCAGAGTTCCGCGCGCACACCTGCGGGTTCCAGCGAACGCCCGAGCAACCGCTCCACCCGCTTGAGCCGATTGCGCACGGTGTGCCGGTGCACGCCCAGTCGGGTGGCCGCCGGGTCGGCCTGCCCGTGGCACTCCAGCCACACCCGCACCGTCTCCCGCAGCACGTCGTCCAGCGGCGCGAGCAGCGCGGCGGCGAACTCCGCCGCGTCCGCCGCCAGCAGCCCCGCGCCGGGCACCTGCTCGAACGCCTCCACGCCCGCCTCCAGCGCCCGCAACGCCTCCCGGTAGCCGCGGGCCACGTCGGTGGCGTCCACCGGGCCGGACGCGGCGGCGGGCACGTCCACCTCGCGGGCCAGCACGACCACCCGGCCGTCCACCTCCGCCCAGAACCCGGTCGGCTCGGCGGGCTCGCGCAGCACGAAGACCCGGAACGGCGCCTCGGGCAGCCCCTCCACCCCGACACCGGCCAGCGCGAGCCGGAACCGCGCCTCCCGCAGCTCCCGCCGCACCTCCTCCACCTCGTCCGACCGGGCCAGCGCGACCGTGAGCAGCGACGCGGCCGTGTTGACCACGCCCGCGTCCAGCGGCAGGTCCGCCGCGACGGCGAGC
>NZ_JBFAAX010000771.1:0-2681 GCF_040639995.1 Actinosynnema sp. NPDC023658
CGCGGAGCGCGCCCGGTGGCCGGGGTTCGCGGAGGCGGGCGCGGACGAGGGGCTCGCGGCGGTGTCCGCCTTCCCGTTGCGGGTCGGCGGCGTCCGGCTCGGCACGCTGGACCTCTACGGCCGCCGTCCCGGTGGGTTGTCGCCCGAAGCGGCGGCCGACGCCGCCGTCCTCGCCGACCTGACGATCCTCGCCCTGCTCGACCACAGCGAGGCCCGGGGCGGCACGGTGCCGCGCGCGGAGGTCTCCTACCAGGACGTCGACATCGCCACCGGGATGCTGGCCGCGCAGCTGCGGATCGACCTGGAGGACGCGTCCGCCCGGCTGCGGGCGCTGGCGTTCGCCACCGGCAGGTCGGTGCTCGACCTCGCGCGGGACGTCCTGGCCCGGCGGCTGCCGCTGCACCACCTGGCGGACTGATCCGCCCTCGGCGCGGTTGGCCGGCGGCCCGGTGGGTAGCCGTGACGCGAGACGTGCCGGCTCGACGGAGGAACGGATGGCGGACCGCATCGCGGACATCTGGGGTACTCGCACGCCGTTCGGGCGGGACGGGTCCTGGCCGGTCCGGGTGGACCTGCACCTGGAGCCGGGTGTGGCCGAGGCCGACGTGGACCGGTGGGTGCAGTCGGCGTGCGTGCTGTGCAGCAACGGCTGCGGCTGCGACGTCGCGGTCAAGGACGGCCGGGTGGTCGGCGTGCGGGGCCGCGCCGGTGACGTCGTCAACCACGGGCGGCTCGGACCCAAGGGCCTGTACGGCTCGTGGCAGTGGAACGGCCCGGACCGGCTGACCCGCCCCCTGGTGCGGCGCGGCGGAGAGCTGGTCGAGAGCGACTGGGACACCGCCATGGACCTGGTCGTGCGGCGCTCGCGCGAGCTGCTGGACGAGGTCGGGCCGCTGTCGCACGGCTTCTACACCAGCGGCCAGCTGTTCCTGGAGGAGTACTACACGCTCGGCGTGATCGGCAAGGCCGGGCTCGGCACGCCGCACATGGACGGCAACACCCGGCTGTGCACGGCGACGGCCGCGGCGGCGATGAAGGAGAGCTTCGGCTCCGACGGCCAGCCCGGCAGCTACACCGACATCGACTCGTGCGACGCGCTGTTCCTGTTCGGGCACAACATGGCCGAGACGCAGACCGTGCTGTGGTCGCGGGTGCTGGACCGGCTGCACGGCCCGGACCGGCCCGCGGTCGTCGTGGTCGACCCGCGCCGCACGAAGGTGGCCGAGGCGGCGCTGGAGTCCGGGGGAGTGCACCTCGCGCCGCTGCCGGGCACGAACCAGGCGTTGATGAACGGCCTGCTCCACGAGCTGATCGCCAACGACTGGGTGGACCACGACTACGTCGCCGCCCACACCCTCGGCTACGACGAGCTCGCCGCCACCGTGCGGACCTGCACCCCGGAGCACGTCGCCGGCATCTGCCGGATCGACCCGGACGACCTGCGCCGCGCGGCGCGGATCTTCGGCACCTCCGACCGCGTCCTGTCCACGGTGCTGCAGGGCTTCTACCAGTCCCACCAGGCCACCGCGGCGTCCTGCCAGGTCAACAACCTGCACCTGCTGCGCGGGCTGATCGGCAGGCCCGGCTGCGGCATCCTCCAGATGAACGGGCAGCCCACCGCGCAGAACACCCGCGAGTGCGGCGCGAACGGCGACCTGCCGGGGTTCCGCAACTGGGACAACCCCGAGCACGTCGAGCAGCTGGCGCGGCTGTGGAACGTCGACCCGCTGACGATCCCGCACTGGGCGCCGCCCACCCACGCCATGCAGATCTGGCGCTACGCCGAGCAGGGCTCGATCCGGTTCCTGTGGATCTCCGCGACCAACCCGGCGGTGTCGCTGCCGGAACTGCCGCGCATCCGCGACGTCCTCGCCAAGGAGGAGCTGTTCGTCGTGGTGCAGGACGGGTTCCGCACCGAGACCGCCGAGTACGCCGACGTCGTGCTGCCGGCCGCGATGTGGGGTGAGAAGCAGGGCACCTTCACCAACGTCAACCGCACCGTGCACCTGTCGGAGCGGGCCGTCGCACCGCCCGGCGAGGCCCGTCCCGACCTCGACATCTTCCTGGACTACGCCCGGCGGATGGACTTCCGCGACCGGGACGGCAACCCGCTGATCGGCTGGTCGGACCCGGAGGGGGCGTTCGAGGCGTGGAAGGAGTGCAGCCGCGGCAGGCTGTGCGACTACACCGGCCTGTCCTACGACAAGCTGCGCGGCGGCAGCGGCATCCCGTGGCCGTGCGACGACGAGCACCCCGACGGCTGCGACCGGCTCTACGCCGACGGCGTGTTCCCCACCCACCCGGACGTCTGCGAGGACTACGGCCACGACCTGCTCACCGGCGGCAGCACCTCGCCCGAGCAGTACAAGGCGCAACGCCCCGACGGCCGGGCGTTCCTCAAGGCCGCCGAGTACACCCCGCCGCCGGAGCAGCCGGACGACGACTACCCGTTGCTGTGCACGACCGGGCGCACGGTGTACCACTTCCACACCCGCACGAAGACCGGTCGCTCGCGGAAGTTGCGCCGGGCCGCGCCGGAGCCGTGGGTGGAGCTGTCCGCCGCCGACGCCGCCGACCTCGGGATCGCGGAGGGCGACCTGGTGCGGGTGGAGTCTCCGCGAGGCCGCGTGGAGGCTCCCGCGCGCGTCGGTCGGGGGCGGGACGGGGTGGTGTTCCTGCCG
>NZ_JBFAAX010000772.1:0-2680 GCF_040639995.1 Actinosynnema sp. NPDC023658
GGTCGCCGTGACGAGCACCGCTTCCGGCAGCGCGAGGCGGCGCGGGGTGACGGACGTTCGTGGCGTCGCCTACTCGTGGTCGGGCAGTGCGGGTACCGAGCGCAGGGCGCGGTTGTGGCGCGGTTCGCGGAGCGTCTTGGCCTCGTCGACCTGCCGGACCAGCTCGTCGCGGACCTCGCTCAGCGCCGCGGGCAGGTCCCGCTTCGAGGACGTGGCGACGAGGTGCAGGCGAGGGCTCCGGTTGATCCAGCACTCCAGGGTGACCCGCTGCTCGGCGCCCTGGCGGTCCTTCAGGCTGATCGCCAGGTCGACCTGATCGGCGCGGAACGACTGCAGCCGCGAACCGAGGGCGGCCAAATGCCCCGAGACCCAGGCGTGCCCGGAGGCGAGGAACCCGGTTCCGAGCTGGAGGCGCTGGACGATGATCGTCCCGGCTTCGGGGGTGTCGTGCGTGCGCTGTCCGTCCTCGGTGGGTTGGTGCCGTTCGCGGAACCGGTGTGCCCGGGACCCTCGGGGCGTCAGGACGTGGTGGCCTTGAGGGTGCGGGCCAGCCGCTCCGGACGCGGCCAGCGGACGTTGGTGGCCCAGCCGAACGCCTCGAAGAACCTGATCAGCCGAGCGGAGATGTCGAGCTGGCCGTGCCGCACGCCGTGGCGGGCGCAGGTCGGGTCGGCGTGGTGGGAGTTGTGCCACGACTCGCCCATCGACAGGATCGCCAGCGGCCAGAAGTTGGCTGACTTGTCGCGCGAGGTGAAGGGCCGGTCACCGATCATGTGGCAGATCGAGTTCACCGACCAGGTCACGTGGTGCAGCACGGCGACGCGCACCAGGCCGGCCCAGAAGAACCCGGTCAGCGCGCCCCACCAGCTCCACGTGATGAGCCCCCGGCGAGTGCGGGCGCGAGCAGCGTCACGGCGGTGAGCGCGGGGAACCAGCGGTTGACGCGCTGGATACTCCCCCTCGCCGGACACCCGTGGCACGGTGGTGGCAAACCGGCGTGGCGGTGAAGTCCCGGGCACGTGTCGCGGTTCGCGCCTGGAACTGGGACCGGGCAGAGATGACCCGACGACCTGACCCGATCGCGGGCATCCGCCCAGCAGAGTCGCGCGGAGGTACGGTCGACCAACGGCGATGACCGGCGAGCGGTGCCAGAGCACAGGTAGCGCCAGGTTGAGTAGCCGGTACTCACGACGCCACGTCCCACCTCGGGCACGTTGGTCGAGCAACTCCGTTTGCTCGATCGAGTGGTCTTGCATGAAGACGCAGTCGCGTCTGCGGAGTCCAGCGCCAGCGTCGACAGCACGCAGGGGGCCGAGATGTCCGAACAGTCCGACGTACGAGTCGGTGGAAGTGTGCCGGCCTACGACGCGTCTCGGGGGAATGGTCCCGGGGACAGCACATCACAGGAAGATGACCGGAGAGAAGGACGCAGACGCCCGTCGTGGTGGCGGCGTTGGCGGCCGGAGCTCAAGGTCGAGGGCGGCCCCGAGAGCATCGGGCTCACCGGAACGGGTCTGGCCGGTCTGGCCCTGGCGGCCGTGGGGGCGGCGTTGTGGTGGTTCCTCATCCACGACCCGAAGGTCACGGTGCCCGACTTGACCGGCCTGTCCCGGACGACCGCGGAGGCCCGCCTGGTGGAGGACGGGTTGGTCGTCCGTCAGGCGCTCACCGAACCCTCCGCCCTCCTCCCGGGCTCGGTGATCCGCAGCGATCCGCCCGCCGGGGCGAAACTCACCGAAGGTGAGGGCGTGGTGCTGTACCTGGCCGCATCAGAGGTCTCCCCGCCACCTTCCTCCCAGCCCGCTCCCACAACCGCGCCGTCTGTCGACCGCGGTCGCCCGCTGCCCCCACCACTTCCCACCCGTGGCGACCAACCTCCGCCCGCCACCGCATCACCGTCCAGCGTCGTGCCACAACCCACGACCACGCCACCGGCGCCGCTCGAGCCCGAACCGCAGCCGATCGGGCAGCCGGTGCACGTCGAGCGGGACCTGGTCCTCGGCCGCTACAACTGGGTCGACCTGGACAACGGCGCCTACAGCCCTGGTCATGGCGGTGACCTGTACTTCGGTCAGGACGCCGGCACCCTGGCGTTCCACCTGCAGCCGATGTCACCCGGAGGTGCGGCCGAGGTCGGCATCGCGGTGCGCGGTCACGGGACCTGCGCCACCGCGTCGACCACAACCGATCGGATCACGCTGGACCCTCCCCTGGTCGGCACGGTGATCTGCGTCCGGACCGACGAGGGCCGACTGTCCGCCGTCGAGATCACCGGTACCGACGACGGCCCGAACGGGCGGAACCTGCACATCGCGTACACGACCTGGGAGGCGTGAGACCTGGCTTGTGCCGCTGTGCCCGGCGTCCGGTGGACGACCACCCGGGCCGAGCCGTTGACCACCAAGGCGAAGCGGACCGGTGCGGTCTCACCCGAGGTCGGAACGGCCGGATATGCCCAACTTGGTGTAGACGTGTTGCAGGTGGTTCTCGACCGTGCGGACGGACAGGTGCAGCATGTCCGCGATCTCGTGGTTGCCCAGGCGTCGCGCGGCCAGACCGGCTATCTCGCGTTCGCGAGGTGTGAGCGGGGTGCGGTGCGTGGACGGCCACCACGGCATCGGGCCGGTGTCGCAACGGGCCAGGAGGCGATCGCGGTCGACGGTCGCGGCGTTGGCACGGC
>NZ_JBFAAX010000773.1:0-2676 GCF_040639995.1 Actinosynnema sp. NPDC023658
GTAGGTGCCCACCGGCCGGTCGCCCGCGCCGACGAGGTCGAAGCGCTCCAGCAGCTCCTGCGCGCGGCGGCGGGCGCCCGCGCCGCCCAGGTGCAGCAACCGGCCCAGCAGCACCAGGTTCTCGCGGCCGGTCAGCAGCTCGTCCACCGCGGCGTTCTGGCCGGCCAGGCCGATCCGGCGGCGCACCTCGCGGGGGTGCTCGACCACGTCGTACCCGGCGACCCTGGCCTGCCCGCCGTCCGGCACGAGCAGCGTCGCCAGGGCGCGCACCGCGGTGGTCTTGCCCGCGCCGTTCGGACCGAGCAGGCCGAGCACCGACCCGGTCCGCACGGACAGGTCGATGCCCCGCAGCGCCTCGGTCTTGTCGTAGGTCTTGCGCAGCCCGGTGACTTCGATGGCGAGGTCCATCATCCCGCCCTGCCCTCACCCAGGGCCGCCTCGCGGAGGCTGCGGGGCCGCATGTCGGTCCAGTTGTCCTCCACGTAGGAGAGGGCGGCCTCGCGCGTCGACTCGTCGAGCGCGATGCTCCACCCGGCCGGCACCTCGGCGAACGCCGGCCAGAGGCAGTGCTGGCCCTCGTCGTTCACCAGCACGAGGAACCTGCCGTCCTGATCGTCGAAGGGGTTCGTCATTCGGTTCTCCGTACCCTCGGGCGGATGGGGACCCCGGTCGTGCCATGCTCGCGAGCCGCGCTGACCGGGCGCTGACGTATCGGTGACGCCTGGTCAGGCCGCCGACAAGCGGACCGGCAGGCTGCTGTAGCCGTGCACGAAGTTCGAGTACAGGCGGGTGGGCGGTCCTTCGACGTGGATCTCCGACACCAGGTCGCGCAGCCCTTCCAGCACGGACGACACGTGCGCGCGGCCCAGGTAGGCGCCGAGGCAGAAGTGCGGGCCGAAGCCGAACGCGATGTGCCGGTTGGGCGTGCGGGCCAGGTCGAACCGCGCCGGGTCGTCGAACACGTCCTCGTCGAAGTTCGCCGAGCTGTTCCACATGGTGACCACGTCGCCGTCGCGGATGGTCCGGCCGCCGAGCTCCACGTCGGCCACCGCGCGCCGGCCGAAGTGCATGGCGGGCGTGGTCCAGCGCAGGACCTCCTCGGTGGCGGTGCCGAGGGACACCTCGCCGTCCTTCAGCGCCCGCCACTGGGCGGGGTTCTCGGCCAGGGCCAGGATCGCCCCGATGGACGACATCCGGCTCGACTCGTCCGCGCCCAGGATCAGGCTGTAGGAGTTGAAGACGACCTCGTCCTCGGGCAGCGGCCTGCCGTCGACCAGGCCGTTGGCCAACGCGCTGAGCACGTCGTCGCCGGGGTTGCGGCGGCGCTGGTCGGCCAGGTCGGTGAAGTACAGCAGGATCTCGTTGCGGGCCAGCCACTCGTCCATCTCGCTGTCGGCCGAGCTGATGCGGCTCAACGTGCGGTTGTTCCAGTCGACCAGCTTGGGCCGGTCCGCGATCGGCACGTCCATCAGGTCACCGATGGTGTTGATCGGGATGTGGTCCGCGACGTCGGTGGCGAAGTCGCACGACCCGCGCTCGATCACCGAGGTCAGCAGCGCCCTGGTGCGGTTGCGGACCTGCTCGGCCACCGACTCCAGGAAGCGCGGCGAGAACGACTTGAGCATCAGGTTGCGCACCGCGCGGTGGTGCTCGCCGTCGGTGACGGCGAGCATCTTGCCCGACGCGGAGTCGTGGCCCTGCAACAACGTGGTCAGCACGTTGCCGCGTTCGGACGTGAAGTTCCTGTTGTCCTTGTAGGCGGTGACGCAGTCGGCGTGGCGGGTCACCACCCAGAAGCCGGGGTTGTCGCCGCGCGGCTCGTTCCAGTGCACCGGGCTCTCGGCGCGCAGGTGGCGCCACAGCTCGTGCAGGTCCACGTCCAGGAACGTCTGCGGGTCGGCGAGGTCGAGGGTGGCCGGATCGGCGATCATTGCGCGGTGCCGTCCCTTCAGGCGTTGCGGTAGCGGCGGACGCTCAGCACGGACGTGACCAGGAACAGCAGGCCGAGCGACACGAGGATCACCAGGCTCGGGTTCCGGGCCGGGAACCCGGTGGCGGTGGCCGCGGAGTTGCCCCACAGGTCCCGGCAGGCGCTGATCACCGAGCTGACCGGGTTCCACTGGGCGATGGTCTGGATGCCGGTGGGCAGCTTGTCCGGGGACAGGAAGCCGGTGGACAGGAACGAGAACACCACCGCGACCAGGCCGCCGACGGACTCGATCGTCTCCAGGTTGCGGATCGCCAGGCCCAGCAGCACCCCCACCCACAGCACGGTGAAGATGAACACCGCCAGCAGCCCGAACCCGGCCAGCGCGGACAGGATCCCGTGGTGCGGGCGCCAGCCGAACAGCAGGCCGAACGCCGTGACGACGGCCAGGCCGATCATGCTGATCGCCAGGTCCGCGAGGACGTGCCCGATCAGCACGGCCGAGCGCGAGATGGGCAGCGAGCGGAACCGGTCCACCAGGCCGCCCTGCACGTCCAGCGCCACCGCGATCGCGGTCGGGCCGACGCTGGCCAGGCCGACCTGCGCCGCCACGCCGGCGAAGATGAAGTCGATGTAGTTCGTGCTGCCCGGGATGTCGATGGCGTTGGAGAACATGTAGCCCAACGCGATCATGGTGACGAGCGGGTTGAGCGTGATGCCGACCAGCCGGCCGGGGTTGCGGCGCAGCC
>NZ_JBFAAX010000774.1:0-2674 GCF_040639995.1 Actinosynnema sp. NPDC023658
AACCGGCCCATGGCGGGCGCGGGCACCACCGTGCGGTGCACGGTCCGCGCCACCACGGCGTCCGCCGCCAGCACGGTCCGCGTGTAGGCGGACGGCCCCGCCGCCCGGCGCACGCCCCGGAACCACTCCTCCCCCACGTCGTCCGGCACACCGTGGTAGGTCTGGATCACCTTGTGCCGCCACCGCAGGCCCGCGCCGACCAGCCCGGCCCGCCGGTCCTGCGCGTGCACGACGTCGGGCCGCCACTCCCGCAACGCCGCCCGCGCCCGCCGCCCGGCCCGCACGTCGGCCTTGTCACCGACCTCCAGGTGCTCGTGGTGGCCGTCCAGCGCCTCCGCGCCCCGGCGCGGCACCGGCCCGAACACCCGCACGTCGGCCACGCCGGACGCGAGCAGGGCCCGCGCCAGGCGCACGGTGACGTCCACCGGTCCCCCGCTGTCCTGCGTGAGCAGGTACGCCACGCGCAGGCGGCGGGCGCTCACCGGGCACCCACCACGAGCTTGTCCACCAGCGTCGCGACCTGGTCGGCCACCTGCCGCCGGTCGAACAGCAGCTCCACCCGGCGCCGGCCGTGCGCGCCCTCCAGGTCGGCCGACGCGGGATCGGCGAGCCGGGCCACGACCGCCTCCGCCAGCGCCTCCACGTCACCGCCGGGCAGCACCGCCCCGGCCTCGCCCACGCTCTGCCGCACCCCGCTGACGTCGAACGCCACCACGGACCGACCGGACGCCATCGCCTCCAGCGGCACCAGCGCCATGCCCTCGTCGCGGGACGGCAGCACGACCACGTCGGCGGCGGTGTAGAAGTCGGCCACCGAGTCGTCGTGACCCCACCAGCGCACGGAGTCGTCGTCGAACTCCGCGCGCCACCGCTCGGCCATCGGACCGTCGCCCACGAGGACGAGCTGCGCGTCGGGCACCTTCGCCCGCACCGCGGGCCACGCCGCGAGCAGCTGGTCCTGACCCTTGAGCGGCGCGAGCCGGCCCACGCACACGGCGGTGGGCAGGTCCGGCAGCCCCAGCCGCCACCGCGCCGCGAGCCGGTCGGAGGGCCGGAACCGGTCGACGTCCACGCCGTTGCACACGACCTCCGCCGGTCCGCCCACCCCGGCGGCCCGCCCGATGGCCAGCTCCTCGTCGCTCACGCACACGAGCTGGTGCGTCCACCGCGCCGCCCACCGCTCCCAGGCCCGCGACGCCCGGCCCAGCAGCCCGGTCCCGGTCTGGAACGACCACATGTGCGGCTGGAACAGGGTCGGCCGCTTCCCGCGCACCACGACGCGCCCGACCAGGCCGGCCTTGGAGCTGTGCAGGTGCACCACGTCCGGCGCGAGGTCGCGCAGCACGCGCCGGAGCCGCACGACCTCCCCGACCGTGCCGATCCCGGGTTGCCGCCGCGCGGACCAGGCGCGGACCTCCACCCCGAGGTCGTGCGCCCGTTCCGCGAGCGGCCCCGGCGGGCACACCACGACCACCGACCAGCCCTGGTCCCGCTGCGCGCGGACCAGTTCCAGCACCACCGACGCCACACCCGCCGCGACGGGCTGGCTCACGTGCACGACCTTCACCGCCGTACCACCTCCCGGTTCGACACCAGCACGACCACGCCGCACACCACGGCCAACACGACCCCCTCACCGAGCGCGCCCACCACGGAACCGGGCGGCCCGAACACGTCACCGGCCAGGAACGCCACCGCCGCGCAGCACCCCGCCGCCGCGACCACGCCCGCGACACCCCTCACGAGCGCGCGCAGCGGCGGGCCGATCCCCCGCCGGGCCAACGCCCACCAGGTGCACGGCACCACCAGCCACGCCGCCGCGACCTGGACGAGCGCGACCGCCACCACGCCCTGCCGGGTGAACACCAGCAGCCCGCCGACCAGCGCCACCAGGTGCGTGACCTCCAGCGCCAGGTAGCGGCGGGCGTGCCCGGCGGCCTTGAGCACCTGGTACCAGAGGTGCAGCAGGCTGATCCCCAGGCCGTACAGGCACAGCAGCGCCAGCGGCAGCGCCGCCGCCTCCCACCGCGCGCCGAACACCACGACCCGGTCGGCCAGCACCGCCGTCACCGCGTACAGGCCACCGGTCACCACGAGCACGGCGGACGTGAACCGACCGACCACTTCGGACAGTCCCTGCCCCTCGCGCAGCAGCTTGGCGCACAGCGGGAGCACCACACCGCCGAGCACCACCGCGACCAGGATGTAGGGCACCCACGCGATCCGGTACGCCAACGAGTACACGCCGACCGCCTCCGGCCCGTGCACCCGGGCGATCGCCAGGTAGTCGACGTTGATCAGCAGCACGGCCACCACCGCGCCCGGCCCGACCACCGCGATCCAGCGCGCCGCCTCGGCCGCCGCGTCCGCGTCCCACACCGGCCGCACCCGGACGCCGACCACCACGGCGAGCACGGGTTGCGCCACCGCCGTGCAGACCACGCCGCTCACCAGCGAGTACGGCCCGGCGCCCGCGACGGCGAGCGCGATGGTCACCACCGCGCCGAGCACCGCGCCGCCCGCGTCGGGCAGCAGCCGCCGGCGGTAGTCCAGGTCCCGGTGCAGCAGGCCCATCTGCACGCCGGCCACCGCCGAGAACGGCAGGCTCACCGCCGCGAGCCGCACCCGCGGCGCGGCCGGGGGCGCGTCCACCGCGAGCGCGATCGCGTCGGCC
>NZ_JBFAAX010000775.1:0-2673 GCF_040639995.1 Actinosynnema sp. NPDC023658
GCCAGCAGCACGTGCCTGCCCAGGTGGCCGCCGAAGCAGGAGTGCGTTCCTCGGCCCAACCCGAGGTGCGGGTTGGGGTTGCGGGTGAAGTCCGCGGTGTCCGGGTCGGGGAAGACCTCGGGGTCGCGGTTGGCCCCGGCCAGCACGACCACCACCACGTCACCCCGTGCCAGGCGCCGCCCGCGCAGCTCGACGTCCGCCTTGCAGTGCCTGCTGACCACCTGCACCGGTCCGACGAGCCGGATCAGCTCCTCGGCGCCGCGGCTGTCCAGCGCAGCCAGGTCGGCGCCGCGGCACGAACCGCCCTCGACCAGCCACGCCACCGCGTTGCCGAGCAGGTTGGCCGTGGTCGAGTAACCGGCGTCGAACACCGCGCGCAGCGAGTTGCGCAGCACCCGCTCGTCGGACGGCACCGCCGCCAGCACGCCGCCCGGTCCCGCTGCTCCGCGCCACCGGTCGATCATCGCGTTGAGCGTCTCCCTGGCGGCCAGCGACGGTTCGCGGCGCTCGGGGGCCAGGCCGGAGTCCATGCCGAGCACCAGCGTGCGCGAGGCGGACCGCAGCTGTTCGTGGTCGTCCGGCACGGGCACGCCGTAGAGCGCGCAGACCGCCCGCAGCGCCAGGGGTTCGGCCACCTCCACCACCAGGTCGACCACGCCGTCGAGCCGGCCGACCAGCTCCTCCGCCGCTTGGCGCACGCCGTCCGCCCAGCCCGCGAGCTCCTGGCGCCGGACCACGTCGACGAACCGGTGCCGCACGGCGGTGTGCTCGGGTGGGTCGAGGGTCTGCAGGCTCAGCACTTGCTCGGGGATCGGCTTCCCGAGCGCCCGCGGGTCCGAGCCGAAGGTGTCGGTGTCCTTGAGGACGCGGGTGCAGTCGTCGTGCCGGGTGAGCACCCAGGCGCCCAACTGCTCGTGGCGGTGCACGGGGTCCTCGGTCCGCAGCCGCGCGTACACCGCGTGCGGGTCGGCGAGCATGGCGTCCGACAGCGGGGCGAAGATGCTGCTCACCATTCTCCTCTCGGGGTCGGTGGGGCGCGGATGCCCACGCCCCACCGCGTCACTGCTCACCTAGTGCGGGTAGTCCATCGTGGACACCTCCTCTCATCGACTCAGGTCGTCGTCCACGGCGAACCGCCCCACGGCCCACGCCATCGCGCGCATCGCCTCACCCAACGCCCGGACGTGCACGTTGGACAGGTCGTCGCACGGCTGGTGGTAGCAGGGGTCGTAGGGCTGCCCGGCGACGCCGCCGAACACCGCGGCCTCGTCGGCGGTCTTGATGCCCCGCACCCCGCCGAACGCCCCACCCACCGGCACACCGGCGCGGGCGAACTGCTCCTGGTCGGAGCGGATGTCGTTGAGGTCGGCGGTGCGCAGCGGCAGGCCCTGCACGCGATACCCCTGGGTCAGCACGGCTTCCACCGCGCCGGAGCCGGGCGGGCCCGCGGGTGCGCCGACGTCCGGGTGGTCGCTGTCGTCGCCGTCCACCACGAATCGCACGAAGTTCGGAGAGGCGATCAGCTCCCAGTTCAGGTAGAGCCGGATCGCGGACAGCTCCTCCGGCGTGCGGGTCGTGACGTAGTGGGTGGAGCCGACGTTGATCAGCTCCTCCGCGCCCCAGAACGCGAAGCGCACCCGGTTCGGGACGCGGTGCTGGTACGGCGCGAGCCGCACGGCGGTCTCCAGCAACGCCGAGACGCTGGTGGCGTTGTCGTTGACGCCCGGCCCGTCCTCGCCGCTGTCCAGGTGGGCGCCCGCCATCACCACGTGGTCCGCCCGACCACCGGCGGTTTCGGCGAGCACGTTCACCGTGGTGGCGTCGGAGGACTGCCCGCTCAGCTCCAGGACACCGCTGCCGGACAACGACTCCGCGTCGCGCTGGCTGACGAACGCCACCGGCAGCGCGGTCCCGGTGGCCTGCCGGCGGATCACCGAGTCCACCGCCGGCGACGGGTCGTAGACCAGCAGAGCGCGCACACCCGCGGCCGAGGCCGCGACCGTCTTCGCCGCGGTCGTGCAGGCGCCGCTGGGCGCGACCGCGATGGCGGTGCCCGGCGGGTAGTCGGCGGTGGCGCACCCGGACGCGGTGGCGCGGGCGATGACGCCCTCCACCCGTGCCGATGGCGCGTACTGGGCCATGAGAACCCGCACCCGGACGCCGGTCGACATGGTCAGGGATTCGGTGTCGACGGTGAACTTGCGATAAGGCACGGATTGCGTGGTCACCCGGTAACCGGCGCTTTCGAGTACGCCTTCCAGGTATTCGCGGGACAGCTCGAAACCGGGTGAACCCGCCGCCCGGTTGCCACCTCCGGCCCGGGCCGCCGCGTCGAAGGCGCGCACCGAGGTCATGGCGTCCCGGGTGCTCACCGAACGGGACAACCGCTGCGCCAACCAGGTGTTCGACGAGGCTGACGCGGTGGGAACGGGTACGAGCAGAGCGGACAGCACGATAAGGACGACAATGCGCATGAAACCCCCTGGAGACGGAAAGAATGCCCTCCCGACATTTCCACCACCTGTTCGCAGGCTACTTGCACGAGTGGTGACTTCGCAACCGGAGGTCCGGTCGGCTTATTTCGCGATCGTGTGGAATGAATTCCACGCGATCATCGGGTGATCGGCTCCGGCACTGCCGGGCGCGAACCGGGGCGGTCCGGCGCGGTTCACG
>NZ_JBFAAX010000776.1:0-2672 GCF_040639995.1 Actinosynnema sp. NPDC023658
GTCCCGGACGTGGAGCGGGAAGGTGGGACCGGGGTGGCTCAGCCGGCGGCCAGCGCCGCCGACAGGATCGGGGCGAGGCGGTCGGCGATCTTGCGGTGACCCTGGTCGTTGGGGTGGACGTTGTCCACGGTGTCGGTCGACTCGACGATCCACCCGGTGGTGTCGACGAACTGCACCTTCGGGTCGTTGACGATCCGCACCGCCGCCTGCGTCTCGGGGATGAAGCGCTTCCGGAAGGTCTGCATCGCCAGGATCGTGGCGGTCGGGTACTTCTGCCGCGCGCGCTGGATCAGCGTCACGTAGGCGGACTGGAACTGCGACCCGGTCACGCTGTGCCCGACGTCGTTCGTGCCGAGGTTGATCACCACGGCGTCGGCGCGGTAGCGGGAGAAGTCCCAGTTCGTGGCGTCGGGCTGCAAGCCGGTGCGCAGGAACCGGTCGCTCATGCCGATGCAGCCGTCCGCCGCCGAGACCAGGCACGCCCCGCCCACGGCGATCTGCGTGTGGCCCGCGCCCAGGCGCTCACCGACCAGCCAGCCGTAGGCCGTCAGGGCCTGCTTGGACGACAGCTGGCCGACCGTGATGGAGTCCCCGACGAACTCGATGATCTTCGACGGCACGGCGGGGGCGAACGTCCCGGCGCCCGAGTCGAGCTGGATGCCCCGGTAGACCGCGTCACCGTGGTAGGACCCGGCGATCGGCCGGTACGACACCCGCAGCGTGTGGTTGCCCGCCGCCAGCGGGGTCGGCGTGAGGTCCACCGTGCCGCTGCGGTTGACGTAGGACACGTCCGGCCCGCCGTCGATGCTGACGAAGAAGTCGATCGCGTTGCGCTGCTTGAGCTTCACCGTCCGGCCGGTGAAGCCGACGAGCACGTAGGCCCCGGCCCACTCGGAGACGTACGCGGTGGGGTCGGCGGTGTTCCACCGGCCGAAGTACTTGACGTTCGGGTCGGTCGGGGCGCCGTTGCCGGTGACCGTGCCGCCACCGAGCCGGACGAGCTGCCACTGCTGGTTGGTGCCGCCGTTGATGTCGTACTGGGAGATCCGCGCGCCGTCGGCGGTGGACTTCTCCCACACGTCCAGGGCCTTGCCGCTGTTGCGGTTGACGACCCGGACGTACCCGCTGTCGGTGTCGACCAGGCTGAACTGCTGGTTGGCGGCGTTGTTGTCGGTCCACTGCACGACGTCCGCGCCGTTGGCCGTCGAGGAGCCGGAGACGTCCACGACCTTGCCGCTGTAGCGGGACTTCAGCCGGAAGTACCCGCCGCCGGAGTCGAGGAACTGGAACTGCTGCGCGGGCGCGTCGGTCCTGGTCGACTGGACGACGGCGCCGCCGTCGGCGGTGGACTGGACCTGCATGGCCTTGCCGCTGTGCCGGGCGACGAGCGCGTAGGTGGCCGTGGTGTCGACGGTGGCCGCCTGGGCCGCGGGCGCGATCGGCGCGAGCGCGGCGACCAGCCCGGCGGTGAGCGCCAGCAACGAAGGGGTTCTCATGGTCGGTGCTCTCCGTTCCTCGCGCCGCCCCGTGACCCGGGGACGACCGCTCGCCTGAGCGCACCGCATGACGGCAGTGTCATGTCTGTGCCTTGCCTTTCGCCTGAGGCGCCACCCGGTGCCGCACCGGGCGGGATTCCCTCGGCGAAATGGTCGCGACGGACTCGCGCGACCGTCAACGGCCGCATCTCGTATGGGCGGACCGCCCTCACCAGGGAAGATGGCCACCACGACGTGTTCGACGGGAAGCGCGCGCGGGGAGGGCCGGTGGGCACCGGCCCTCCCCGCGGTCCGGGACTCCCGCTACGGGCTGGCGCAGGAGAAGGCCGAAGTGGGCGGTGCGCCGCTGCCGATGAAGCCGAACGTCGTCGACGCGCCCGCCGCCAGCGAGCCGTTGTAGGAGGCGTTGCGCACGGACGCGGTGGACCCGCCGGTGGTCAGCGTGCCGTTCCAGACCT
The DNA here is from genome assembly GCF_040639995.1 of Actinosynnema sp. NPDC023658. Lineage (NCBI taxonomy): Bacteria > Bacillati > Actinomycetota > Actinomycetes > Pseudonocardiales > Pseudonocardiaceae > Actinosynnema > Actinosynnema sp. NPDC023658. The sequence continues at coordinate 1,955 of NZ_JBFAAX010000776.1, forward strand.
GCGTGATCGCCTCACCGCTGCCCAACGTCCAGCCGACCGTCCAACCGTTGGTGCCCGAGCCGCCCGCGGTCACCGTGACCTCGCCCTGGTAGCCGCCGGACCACGAGTTGGCGGTGCGGTAGGTCGCGCTGCACGCGCCCGCCGGCACCGATGTGGTGGTCGTGGTGGTCGTGGTCGTGGTGGTCGACGTCGGTGTCGTCGTAGTGGTCGACGTGGACGTAGAAGTGGAAGTGGTCGTGCTGGTCGGCGGCGTGGAGGGCACGAGAGGACAGGTGCTCTGGTAGGTCCTGATGCCGTTCGTGTTCCACAGCGGGCACAGGAACTGGGTGTAGCGGGTGTCGCTGTCCACGAAGATCTTGAACCACGGGATGATGTTTCGCATCATCGTGGGGTTGTTCGAGGTGGGGAAGAGGTGTCCGACACCGGCGAGTTCCAGGTACGCCTTCTCGACGCCGGCGGGGATCCCGTTGTACAGGTTCAGGACGCTGGACGGGGAGACCGTGGTGTCGTTCTGCCCGGACAGCAGCATGGTCGGGACCTTGGTGGTGGTCAGGTTCTGGGAGAAGCTGGCCGGCGCCAGGCCGATCGCGGTTTTGAGCGTCGGCCGCTGGAGGGAGGCCGCCGCCGCCCCGCCGCCGCCCATGGAGTGCCCCATGACCGCCGTGCGGCTCGCGTCGACGCGGTCCCGCACGGAGCTGCGCTGGGTCAGGTAGTCCAG
>NZ_JBFAAX010000777.1:0-2671 GCF_040639995.1 Actinosynnema sp. NPDC023658
CCTCGGCCGCCAGCGGCACGCCCTCGACCGCGAGGAAGAACCAGATGGCGTAGACCAGCGCGCCGAGCGCACCGGTCAGCCCGAACGGCAGGAAGCCGCCGTCACCGACGTCGAACAGCTTGGCCGAGTCGAACTTCGGGATCATCCCGGCGACGAACGCGATCAGCGCCACCACCGCCACCCCGGTGATGACGAACATCAGCCGCAGCGCCTCGCCCACGCCGTACAGGTGCACGCCCACGAAGATCGCGTAGCAGACCAGGTACACCGGCCACGAGCTGGTGAGCCCGAACAGGCCGAGCGCCTGGACGTAGTCCCCGATGAACACGACGATCGCCGCCGGCGCGATGGCGTACTCGACCAGGATCGCGATGCCCGTGGCGAAACCGCCCAGCGGCCCCAGCGCCCGCCGCGCGAAGCCGTACCCGGCGCCGGCGACGGGCAGCGCGGCGGCCAGCTCCGCCAGGCCGAACACCATGCACGTGTACATGGCGCCCATCAGGACCGTGGCGACCAGCAGGCCGCCCCACCCGCCTTGCGCGAGCCCGAAGTTCCACCCGGCGAAGTCGCCGGAGATGACGTAGGAGACCCCCAGGCCCGCCAGCAGCACCCATCCCGCGGCGCCGCGCTTGAGCTGCCGGTGCTCCAGGTAGTCGCTGCCCACCTTCTCGTACTCGACGTGTTTGGCCATCTGCGCTCCTAATGGGTAAGTCGCGCTCCTTTGAGTGGAGAGTGGCGTGGGTCACCGGATCGTGTCAACAGGCGCACGACCGCAGAAGCGACCGGATCGGGTGTGGCGGGCTTCACTCGAAGGTGTCAGGATGAAGCGTCCAATGGCTCGCTGTCATACCTTTGGAGGTACTGCGGATGCTCGCCGTGGAGGAGTTGCGCGTGCTCGTGGACGCCGGGAAGATCGACACGGTGCTGGTCGCCGTCGTCGACATGCAGGGTCGCCTCCAGGGCAAGCGCTGCGCCGCGCGCTACTTCCTCGACGAGGTGCTGGGGCACTCCGCCGAGGGCTGCAACTACCTGCTGGCCGTCGACGTGGAGATGAACACCGTCGCCGGCTACACCATGTCGTCGTGGGACAGCGGCTACGGCGACTTCGTGATGAAGCCGGACCTGTCCACGCTGCGCCGCCTGCCGTGGCACGAGGGCACCGCGCTGGTCATGTGCGACCTGGTCTGGGAGGACGGCGAGCCGGTGGTGGCCTCGCCGCGGCAGATCCTCCAGCGCCAGCTCGACCGGCTGGCCGAGCGCGGGCTGCGCGCGTTCGTCGGCACGGAGCTGGAGTTCATCGTCTTCGACAACACCTACGAGGACGCCTGGGACCGCGGCTACCGCGGGCTCACGCCGGCCAACCAGTACAACGTCGACTACTCGCTGCTGGGCACCGCGCGCATCGAGCCGCTGCTGCGCGCCATCCGCAACCACATGGCGGGCGCGGGCATGGTCGTCGAGTCGGCCAAGGGCGAGTGCAACCCCGGCCAGCACGAGATCGCGTTCCGCTACACCGAGGCGCTGGCGACGTGCGACAACCACAGCATCTACAAGACCGGGGCCAAGGAGATCGCGGCGCAGCAGGGCAAGGCGCTGACGTTCATGGCCAAGTACAACGAGCGCGAGGGCAGCTCCTGCCACATCCACCTCAGCCTGCGCTCGGCCGACGGCGACCCGGTGTTCGCCGAGGGGCGCGGCATGTCGACGCTCATGGAGCACTTCCTGGCCGGCCAGCTGGCCGGGTTGCGCGAGCTGACCTACTTCCTCGCGCCGAACATCAACTCCTACAAGCGGTTCGTGCCGGGCAGCTTCGCGCCGACCGCGGTCGCCTGGGGCAAGGACAACCGGACGTGCGCGCTGCGCGTCGTCGGCCACGGCCACGGGCTGCGGTTCGAGAACCGGGTGCCCGGCGCCGACGTCAACCCGTACCTGGCGGTCGCCGCGCTGATCGCGGCCGGTCTGCACGGCGTGGACAACGAGCTGCCGCTGGAGGCGGAGTTCGTCGGCAACGCCTACGGCTCCGACCGGCCCACCGTGCCCACCACGCTGCGCGACGCCGCGTCCCTGCTGTCCAAGAGCGAGCTCGCGCGCGAGGCGTTCGGCCAGGAGGTGGGCGACCACTACCTGAACGCGGCCCGGGTGGAGCTGGCCGCGTTCGACTCGTCGGTGACGGACTGGGAGCGCATCCGTGGTTTCGAACGGCTCTAGGGCACGACCGCTGATCGGCGTCAGCACCTACCTGGAACGGGTGCGGTTCGGCGTCTGGGACGTCGAGGCGGCCGTGCTGCACCGCGACTACCTCGACTCGGTGGTGCGCGCGGGCGGCAACCCGGTGCTGCTGCCGCCGGTCGGCACGTGGGACGCCGACAGCGTCGCCTTCCTCGACGGACTGGTGCTGGCGGGCGGCGCGGACGTCGACCCGGCGCTGTACGGGCGGCCGCGCGACCCGCGCACCGGACCGGCACGTCCCGAGCGCGACGCGGTGGAGCTGGACCTGACCCGCACGGCGCTGAAGCTGGACCTGCCGCTGCTCGCCGTGTGCCGGGGCATGCAGCTGCTCAACGTGGCGCTGGGCGGCACGCTGGTCCAGCACGTCGACGGCCACAACCCGGCGCCCGGCGTGTACGAGCACACCGGGATCGCGGTCGCGCCCGGTTCGGCGCTGGCCGGG
>NZ_JBFAAX010000778.1:0-2668 GCF_040639995.1 Actinosynnema sp. NPDC023658
GGAGGCGGCGGCGTGCCGACCGCGGGCCGATGCTGCCGGTGCGTCGTCGGCGATCCCGGCGCTCCACGCGTGTCAGAGTGGCCGGTGTCGTGGTGGCAGGCTGACGACCGTACCGGTGGTCCGCGATCGTTCAGCCGCCCACACGACCTCGTGCGAGCGCAGGGTTTCGACCGCTCCGGAGAGGACGGCGCTGTGGTCGCCGGTCGTGACCGCGGTGAGGAAGGCGCGGACGAGTTCGGTGTCGGCACCCCCATGGCCATCGGCGGCGGACGCGTCACCCTGGGGCGCGCAGTGGATGGCTTCCGAGGTGTCGGTGAGGAAGTCGTGCACGGTGACCGTCCGGCCGTCGCCTTCGATGCTGCCGCGGGTGCCGAAGATGCGGGTTTTGCGGAAGTCCAGGACGCTGAACGCGGTCATGGTGAATGAGGCCGTGATGCCGCCTTCGTACTCAAGGTTCACCACTTGGTGGTCGACGACGTCGTTGTGCCCCGAGTAGACGCACTCTCCGTACGGCCCCTCGGACAGCGCCTGCCGCAGGCCCTCGGGTGTGACGTCGTCGGTGAGCACGCCCAGTGGCCAGCGTTCGTGGACGGGGTCGCCGAGGAAGCGTTCGTAGATGCGGACCGCGGAGTACGGGCACGCCCGCTCGACCGGGCAGGACACGCAGCGGGTACCGGCGCCGGCAGGCTTGTTCTCGGGTCGGAAGTGATAGAGGCCGCCGAAGGAGGACACGCGGGTCACCGGGCGGCCGACGACGTGGCCGAGCCAGTCGATGTCGTGGCTGGACTTGGCGAGCAGCATGGAGGACGAGGTCGCCTCGACCGCCCATTGGCCGCGCACGTAGGAGTGGGCGTGGTGCCACCAGCCGACGGGTTCGAGGTGCTCGACGCTGACAATGTCACCGATGCGGCCGGAGTCGACGATGTCCTTGATGCGCCGCGTGTACGCCGTGTACCGCAGCACGTGGCACACGGTCAGCAGGACGTTGTTGTCGGTGCAGGCGCGGACGATGCGTTCGGCGTCGGCGGGAGTGGTCGCCATGGGCTTTTCCAGCAGCAGGGCGTAGCCGCGTTCGGCCAGTGCGCAGGCAGGGTCGGCGTGGAGCCGGTCGGGGGTGGCGATGATCGCGGCGTCGGCGAGGCGCGGCCGCTGCGCGAGCGCGGCCCAATCGGCGAAGACCTGTTCGTCGGGGATGTCGAACTGGTAGGCGAGGGCTCGTCTGCGTCGGGGATCGGGGTCGGCCACGGCGACGATGGCCGCGCCCTCGGCGGCGGCGAGCCGTGCGTAGGCAGCACCGCGCGCCCCTGCGCCGATGACGGCGAGAGTGGTTGTCAAGGGAGGGTCGCTCCTATTTCACCGCACCCTGGAGGATGCCTTTGACGAAGTGGCGTTGGAAGAACAGGTAGACCACGACGATTGGGGTGATGACGATGATGGTTCCGGCGGACAGCAGCGGGACGTTGCGGCCGAACTGCTGGACGAACTCGCCGAGACCTGCGGGGGCGGTGCGCTTGGCGGGGTCCTGGATGAGGATGAGGGCGAGCAGGAACTGGTTCCAGGCCCACATGAAGTACAGCAGGCCCAGTGTGGTCAGCGCCGGGCGTGCGGTGGGCAGCAGGATCGACACCAGTGTGCGCCAGTGCGACGCGCCGTCGATCGAAGCTGCCTCGACCAGTTCCTTGGGCAGGGACTCGAAGTGGGCGCGCATCCAGAACACGCCGAAGGGCATGAAGGCGCCCACGAGCGGCAGGATGAGCGACCAGTGGCTGTCCAGGAGGCCCACCGCGCGCAGGTCGTAGTACAGCGGGATGACGATCGCCTCGTAGGGCAGTGCGAGTCCCAGCATCAGCAACGCGAACAGCGGCCCGTTGAGCCGGGACGTGGACCGCGCCAAACCGTAGCCCGCCAACGTTGCCAGTACGAGGGAGATCGGCACCACGCCGAAGGCCACGACGGCGCTGGAGCGCAGCAGCGCTCCGAACCCGGCGGTGGTCCAGGCGTCGGCGAAGTTGCCCCACTGCGGGTCCGACGGCCACTCCAGCCCCGGCGAGAGGTTGGACTGGGGCTGCAAAGCGGCGGTCAGGATGGCCAGGAAAGGGAACAGCACGGTCGCCGCGGCCACGAGCAGCGCGAGCCTGGTCAGGTGCTTCATGCGGCACGCTCCCGGGTCAGCCTGTTCAGGCCGTACATGACGGCGCAGGTCAGCAGGCTGAGCACGGTCGCCAGCGCGCAAGCGGTGCCGACGCGCCCGGCGGTGAACACCAACTCGTAGATCTGCACGCCCGGCACGGTGGTGGCGTGCCCCGGTCCGCCGCCGGTCATCACGTAGACGACGTCGAATCCCGCCAGGGCGGCGATCGTGGTCACGGTCGCGGCCACCGAAATCTCCCGGCGCAGGCCCGGGACGGTGACGTGCCAGAACTCCCGCACCCGGCCGCAACCGTCCATGCGCGCGGCTTCGTAGAGCGACTGGTCGATGCGGGCGATGCCCGACAGCAGCAGCAGGAAGCACAGGCCGGTGGAGACCCACGTGCCGATGAACCCGACCGCCGGGAACGCCCAGTCGAAGTCACCCAGCCACGGCCGCGCCACCTCGCCCAGCCCGACGGCGGACAGCACGTCGCCAGCGGCTGGAACGCCACCTGTTCGCAGACCGGGAACGACGTGA
>NZ_JBFAAX010000779.1:0-2666 GCF_040639995.1 Actinosynnema sp. NPDC023658
TCGGTCCGGGCACCCGCCCGGACCGACCGGGGTGCGTCGCGTGGTGGGGCAGGGCGTCCAAGATCCGGCGGGCCGCTCGTCAAGCACCCCGACATTCATCTGTACGGGTGACCCCCGCTGGCTGGCCCCTCGCCGTTCGGTAACGGAGCGTAGAACCGCACCGATGACCGGCGTACACCCGTCCAGTGGAGTGGAGGTGCGCCATGGCGGAGGATGCGGCGTCAGGTCTGGTGATGCTGGAGGCTGCGGTCCCGGTCGTCGTGACCGGGGAGGAACACCACCAGGCGTGGTTGGCGCGGTACCCCGTCGCACCCGGAGCGCAGTGGCGGGTCGTCGTCGAGCTGGCGTGGTGCACCATCGACTCCGGCGAGTACCGCGGGCAGCACGCCATCGAGGTCCGGTTGGACGGGCAGCGGATCGGTGAGCTGACGTACCTGGTGTCGCGGCGCTACGCCGACCTGATGGGACGGGTGATCGACGGCGGTGGCAAGCCGGGGTGCCAGGCGTTGATCAGGCTCGGGGACCGCGGCCTGGAGGTTGTCGTCCTCCTGCCGCGCGACGCGTCGGCCGCCGTGCCGGTGAAGGCCAAGTCACGCCGTCCCCTGTGGATCGCCGCGGCCGCCGTGGTGCTCCTGTTCGTCGTCATCGGGTCCTTCGCTGAAAGGTCACCGTCCACAACGGACACGGCTGCTTCGCTGACGACCACGGAGACGACGACCCGGACCACCACGCCGAGCAAGACCACCACGACCACACCGAGCACGACCATCACGACCGTGCCGAAGACGACGACCACCACCACGACTACGACCACGACGACGAGCACCACGACCACCACTGCGACGACTGTCGCGCAGCCGGCCCCGAAGCCGCAGCCCAATCCCGAGCCGCAGCCCCAGCCGAACCCGCAGCCGCCGGTGGTGCAGCCGCCCGCGCCCGTCCAGGGCTGTCACCCCAGCTACACGCCGTGCGTGCCCATCGCGGAGGACGCCGACTGCGCGAGCGGCTCAGGCGACGGTCCGGTGTACGTGCACGGGCCCGTAACCGTCATCGGCCCGGACGAGTACCGGTTGGACGCCGACCACGACGGCATCGGCTGCGAGAAGGGCTAGCGGCCGGGGGAGGGGACGCTGTCCTCGGCCGCCGCCGGGCGGGGCGACAGGACGTTGGCGAACACCACTCCCAGCAGGCACAGCGCCACCGGCACGAGGAACGCCACGTTGAGCGGGATCCAGTGCGCCAGACCGCCGATCAGCGCCGGACCGGCCAGCAGGCCCACGTACCCGAGCCCGACGACCCGCGCCATCAACGCTCCGGACGACCGCTTGTCCAGGTTGCCCGCGGCGGTGAAGAGCTGCGGCACGCTGCCGGACAGGCCCAGGCCGAACAGCGCCCAGCCGCCGAACGCGAGCCACACCCACGGCGACACGACCACGAGCAGCAAGCCGAACGCGGCCAGCGCCGCCCCGTACCGCACGATCGCGACGGGACCGACGAGGGCGGACACCCGGTCGGTGGCGAACCGGCCCACGGTCATCGCCACCGCGAACGAGCCGTAGGCGAACGCGGCCGTGCTGGTGGTGGTGCCCAGGACGCCCTCGGCGTGCAGCGCGGCCCAGTCGTTGGCCACGCCCTCGGCGAGCATCATGGCGAACGCGATGGCGCCCAGCAGCCACACCAGCTTCGTCGACGGCTTCGCCGCCGGTGCGGACGCCGCCTCCTCCTCCGGCCCCTCGGTGCCGGCGTCGATCAGGAACCTGGCGGCCAGCAACGACACCACGATGGTGAACACGCCGCACGCGCTCAACGTCACCGCCGTGGGCACGGCGGCACCGAGCGTGGCCGCGCCCACGACCGCCGCCGCCGCGCCGCCGATCGACCACATCGCGTGGAACGACGCCATGATCGGCCTCGGGTAGGCCCGTTCCACGACCACGGCGTGCGAGTTCATCGCCACGTCGATCGTGCCGTTGCCGAAGCCCAGGCACAGCAGGGCGAGGCCCAACGTCCACCACGAGTTCGCGAGGCCGGGGAAGAACAGCGCGACGCCGAGCAGCACACCGGCCGCGGGCAGGAGCTTGCGCTGGCCGAACCGGTCGGCCAGGGGACCGGCGACCTGCATGCCGAGGAACGCCGCCCCGCCGAGCACGAGCAGCAGCCCGCCCAGCGCGCTGTGCGAGATGCCGGTCGCGCGCTCGACGTTCGGGATGTGCACCACCCACAAGCCGACGGCGAACCCGTTGAGGGTGAAGTAGGTCCACGTCGCGACGCGGGCGGCGCGCGGCAGGGCGGTCGTCACAGGTTCTCCAGTCGTTCGGCTACGTGCACGAGCACTCCTCGTGCGGCCAGTTCACGGCGCAGGTCCGCAGGGGTGTCGGTGTCGGTGACCAGCACGTCCGGCCGGTCGGCCGGGCAGACGTGGGCGAGCGCGGTGTGGTCGAACTTGGTGCTGTCCGCGAGCACGATCGTGCGCCCGGACACGGCCATCGCCTGCTGCTTGACCTCGGCGTCGGCCAGGTTGTGCGAGGTGAGCCCGGTGTCCAGGCCGAACGCGCACGGGCTGAGCACGGCGACGTCGAAGCGCAGGGCGCGCAGCGACGCCAGCGCCAGCGGGCCGACCATCGCCAGCTCGCCGGGCCTCGGCTCGCCGCCGGGCAGCAGCAGCC
>NZ_JBFAAX010000780.1:0-2665 GCF_040639995.1 Actinosynnema sp. NPDC023658
GGACGCGGTGGTCGCCGCGATGGACGGCCACCCGGCCGTGCGCGCCCGCCTCGAAGCGCTGGCCGCCGCGTCGCGCAGCCTGGTGCTGTTCTGCGAGTACGTCCCGCACCCGGTGGACGCCTGGCTGGGGGAGGAGCCGGCGGGCAAGGCCGTCGCGGTCGAGCGGCAGCTGGCGGAGGTCGTGGCCTTCCTGGGCGACCGGCGGCTGCTGCACATGGACGGTCACTTCGGCAACCTGCGCACCGACGGCGAGCGGATGTACCTCACGGACTTCGGCCTGGTCACCTCGCCGGCCTTCGACCTGTCGCCCGCCGAACGCGACTTCGTCCGGCGCCACGCCCGGTACGACGCCGACCACGCCGCCATGCGGCTGGTGAACTGGCTGGTCGTGGAGGTGTGCGGGGTGCGGGTGCCGCCCGGTGGTCTCCCCGTGGCCCGCAACGACTACGTCCGCCGGTGCGCCGCGGGTCACGTCCCGCACGACGTGCCGCCGGCCGTGGCCGCGATCCTGGCCCGCCACGCTCCCGCCGCCGCGAGGATGAACAGCTTCTTCTGGGCGCTGTTCGACGGTGACGTGCACGCGCGGTACCCCTGAGGCGCTGCGGGTCACGGCGAGCGCATCCCCCGCAGGTAGGTGACGGCGGCCCACGGTCGGCGGCCGAAGGCGAAGACCTTCCCGGTCGCCACCGACCGCAGCAGCCGGGTGCGCCGGAAGATGGTCAGCATCATCGCGGTCGGGTCGAACCTGACCTGGGCGTCGACCTTGCCGCCGTCGGCCGGTTCGACCTGTAATCGGCCGTTGTCGCTGGTCAGGATGACGGGTGTGGTGTGCTTCGAGCGGAACTCGATGGCGACGCGGCCCTCGTTGCCGCCGCTGCCCGCCAGCAGCCGACCCGACCGCCCGCCGAGCATGGGCATGAGGAACAGGTCGAACGTGAGGGCGGCCTCGTGCGCGGAGATCTGCCACGGGACGTTCAGCGCGCGGGCGATGTCGAGACCGTGGATCAGGACCTCGTTGAGCTGGTGGGCCACGTGCGAGGCGGCGGGTAGTTGGGCGCTGCCCAGCCACGGGCGCAGCTCGCGCGGGTCGACGTCCCTGGCCCGGTTCAGCAGCAGGTCGACCTCTTCGAGCAGGGTGTTGGAGACGACGTCCAGGGCCCGCTCGGGGAAGTGCTCCAGGCTCAGCGCGTTGAGCCGCCCGAACCCGCCGAGGCTCGACTCCTGCCAGCCCCGGTCCAGCTCGGGCGCGTCGAGCGGGGACAGGTCGCCGCCGATCAGCCCGGCGTTGAGGCGGGCGACGATGGCGACGTGCGCGGCGGTGTCCGCGACCGACCAGTCCCCGATGGTGCGGCGCTCCGGCGTGCGGCAGTCCAGGAGCATCCGGCTGAACCGCTCCGCCGCGCCGGTGAGGGCGTCCCGCGCGTCCCGCCACCGCTGGTCGGTGATGTCCAGGTCCACGAGTCGCCTCCCGTGCCGTCGACGTGACTTCACCGAACGTAGTGAGGTGGTGATCGTCGAACTACCGCTTCCGTGCTCTACTGCGGTTCTGCTGTTCGCACCACGGCGACGACCCGCGGCACCCGGCGGCGGTGCGGCCCCTCGTCCGAGCGGGCGCACTCGATACCAGGCCGGCGTGCCCTCGCCGGTGCCGGGGACGCCCGCGAGCAGGACCGCCCGCGGTCGGCGCACGGCGTCCGGGCGCGGGATCGGGCACGGGTCTCCGATCGGTCGCGGGCACCCGGGATCCACCCGCCGCACCCCGTCGGACCGATGTGCGGGTTCGGGGTCAGCGTCCGCCGGTGCGTGCCGGCAGTTCACCCGTCCGAGTGAGTTGTTCGGCGAGGGCGCGCAGCCGGGTGTTGGAGCGCTGGCTCGCGCGCACGAGCAGGGTGAACGCCTCGTCGGCGGTGAGCTTGTGGCGTTCCATCAGGATGCCCTTGGCCTGCCCGATCAGGTCTCGCGTCTCCACCGCCTCAGCGAGGTGCTCGCGCTCCTGAGCCGTGGCCAGCGCCACCGCGGCGTGCCCGGCGAACAGCAGGCCCACGTGCACCGACTCGTCGTCGAACGCCTTCACCTCCGGCGCGTACAGGTTCAGGGCGCCCAGGTCGTCACCCTCCACGTAGAGCCGGAACGACAGCATGCTCGCCACGTCCATCGCCACCGCGCGCTTGGCGAACAGGGGCCACCGGCCCTCCTCGGCCAGGTCGGGCACGCTGACGATCTTCTGCTGGTAGAGGGCGGTCAGGCACGGTCCCTGACCGGTGTCGTACTGGATCTGGTCCACCTCGCGCGGCAGGTCGTCGGTCAACGCGATGGTCCGGACCTCGCGCTTGCCCACGATCGTGGTGATCCCGGCGTGCCCGGCGCCGGGGATGGTGCCCACCGCCGCGCGCACGATCACGTCCAGCGTGTCCTGCGCGCTGTCCTGCTGGTGCAGCGTGCGTGCGACTTCGTTCAGTTGGGCGGCGAGATCGTCGTCGCCGATTGTGCGCTCGATCATGAGTCACCTCTCCGCCGCACGGGGTGCCCCCTCGACGTAGCCAGCATGTCCTGTGTCCCGAGTCACGTCCACGCAGGGGGCCCGCGCGACGTGGAATACGAGCCGTTTCCGTTCCGTTGAACGGGGTGTCGGCCCTGCCCGAGGTGCGCGGGGCGAAGTCGTTCG
>NZ_JBFAAX010000781.1:0-2662 GCF_040639995.1 Actinosynnema sp. NPDC023658
GGAAGGCACTATCGACTTCGAGCCCATCCTCTCGACGCTGGGGGAAGCCGGCTACGAGGGATGGCTGGTCGTCGAGGCCGAGCAGAACCCGGCGACGGCATGCCCGCTGAAGTACGCCAAGATGGCCCGCGCTTACCTGACCGAAGTCCTGGGATGGTAACGATGACCACACGCGACATCTATCTCAGCTTCTTCATGTTCACCGTCGATCTGCACCCGGATGATCCCCGGTACACCGAGGTCGTCGTCAGGCACATGAGGGAGCTGCAGGACATCGGGTACACGGGCTTCGACATGCCCGTTCGCCCGAACGATACGGGCGACCCCCAAGCGGATGTGCCTCGCTACGAAAAGCTCAGGCAGGCTCTCGACGCAGCCGGATTGGAGGACGTAGGCCTGACCACCAACGTGGCCACGACGCCGGCCTACGACCCCACATCGCTGAACCCCGAGGAACGCGAGGCGGCCTTGGCCTACCTCAAGTCCCGGGTGGACATCACAGCGGCCCTGCGCGGAACCATCTTGGCAGGCCCCGTCCTGTTCCCCTACAACGTATTCCCCACCCTCAACGGCCAACCGCTGTGGAGTGACGCGCTGCAGGACTGGCTGCGACCCCGGTACGACATCGCGCAGCCGCTCTTCGAGCGGCTCGGCGAGTACGCGGCGGAGAAGGGCGTCCAGGTCGCCATCGAACCCGTCGACCACTGGGAGACACCAGCCCCGAACATGGTGCGCGACGTGCTCGACTTCCTCGCCGGCGTGCGCAGTCCGAACGTCGGCGTGTGCGTGGACAGCTCCCACGTCGTCCTCGGCAGCAGCGGCCCGGACGCGTACCTCCGCGACATCCAGGATGCCGCCGACCAGCGGCGCCTGCACTACGTGCAGGTGTCCCCACCCGATCGTGGTGAGGTCGCGGACAGCTGGATCCCCTGGCGCACGTTCCTCGATCCGGTCCTGCCCGTGTACGACGGACCGCTGCTCATCGAAGTCTTCAACGCCATCCCGGCGTTCCTCACTTCGTTGCGGCTGACAAGGCGGAAGTTCTGGATCCCCACGGAGGACGAGCCGGTTCCGGGCGTGCCGAGCGCCTACGAGGTTGCCGCGCACGGGATCAAGAAACTGCGTTCGGAGCTGGCCACGCTGCACGCGATATGATCCGAGCTGCACATCGGTCAAGGCGCCGTGAACGTCAGGTTGAGCATCGACGAGGGAGCTGCCGGTGGCTGGGACCAAATGGGCCCGATCCCCGGACCGAGCCCGGACCTGTTGGCCTTGCACAAGCGGAAGCCGACCTGGCTGTGTGAGCACCAGCGACCACCGCACTGGTGACCGAGGCGCGAGCACGCACCGGCCTGGACTCCGCCGCCTGGCCCACCGGCGTCCCGGCGTGCTCCGTGAACACGGCCGACGCTTCCGGCACAACGGACCCGTGCTGATCACGGATGCGCGGCCAAGCTCGGGTACTTGCGACGGGCACGAGTTCGACGACCCGCCGTTCACGGTGGGCAGCCGGTTCCACGACACGGCGAGCAACACCACGATCGACGTGATCAGCCAGGCCGGCGACGACTACCGGATCACCATCGCGTTCGGAGTCGCACCGCAATCCACTGAGCATGTAGGCATGATGTCGCGATCCCACCGAGTCGTTCGGGAAGCCACAGGATCGATGCAACCCCTGGCCATGCTTCTTCATCGCCGAACACCTTCGACATGACGCCGAGCCTGCGGAACATCCCACCTCCGCTGCGGACAGAGCGCCGCGCTCGGGCGCTTCGTCCTGGACATCGTCGGCTCCTTCCTGTCGGGGGGGCGCGTCGGTGCTGCGGTCGCCGGGTCGACTCCCGCCCGTTCACGGCGCCAGGCCGTGCCGCAGCGGATCCGGGTCGACGGTGGCGTCACCGCTGCCGAGGTCGATGAGGGCTAGACCGCTGTCAGGGTCGAAACGCCGGGTCAACCGGTGTGTTGTCTCGGTGACGACGGCCTCCAGCTTCGGGCGCACGACCGCTCGACGCAGGTGGCCTCCCCGGGTGGCGCCGTCCCGCAACGCGACCACCGCGTGCGCGTGCACCTGCCAGTCGCCTTCCTCAGTGCGGACTACGTTGCCGGTCAGCGAGACCACCTCGGACTGCTGGCCGACCGGGTTGTCCACGTACTGCTTGGCTTCGACGTCGTAGAACGCCAGGGTGCAGTCGCTGAACCCGCCGATGGCGGTGAACGACGCGGTCCGCAAGCGGTGTTCGCGGGCGAAGGCGAGCAACTCGTCCAATGCCGAATCACCGGGGTCCATCACGACGATGTACTGACGTGCGGCTCCACTGTCAACCACGGCGTGCGTGGCCATGCGACCTCCTCAGCTGGTAGGTGCCGGCGACGATCTCCTCAGCGGCGAGGAACTCCTCGTTGGCGTAGACCTCGAACGGCGGCGAGTCGGCAAGGCCGTAGTCGTCGGCGTAGTCGTCGTTGGAGAACTGCCGCACCGTGCCGGTGACCGTCAGCGACTGCCCTTCGGTGAACTCCGGCTGGTCGCCCTTGAACAGCACGAGCAGGCTGTCGTCGCCGTAGGCGCCCGTGTCGAGCACCACCGACTCGTCGGTGAGGTCCGTGTCCATCACCGCCGTGATCGTCACCTTCTCGCCCACGTGCTCGGCGTTGCCGAAGT
>NZ_JBFAAX010000782.1:0-2254 GCF_040639995.1 Actinosynnema sp. NPDC023658
GTCGAGCCGGGTGGGCGTGACGGGCACCGTGCCGCGCGGCCGGACGTGCAGGCTCCACGCCCCGTCGGCGCGGGTGAGCACCAGCCGCAACGCGTCGTGGTGGTCGACCAGTGCCCGCAACGCGCCCGTGAGGCGGCCGGAGTCGGCGCCCGCGTCCGCGTTCGGGGGCACCTGCAGCAACATCGACTGGTGGAACCCGTCCACCGGTCCACCGCGTTCGCTCAGCCAGTGCGCGATGGGCGTCAGCGGCACCGGTCCGACACCCGCGTCCGGGGCTTCGGCGGGCGCGGTCTCGATGCCGCGGACGACGGCGGCGAGGCGTTCCACCGTCCGGTGCTCGAAGACCTGCTTGGGCGTGAGCACGAGCCCGTCGCGGCGGGCGCGGCTGACGAGCTGGATCGACACGATGCTGTCGCCGCCCAGCTCGAAGAACGAGTCGCGCACGCTGATCGTCGCGACGCCGAGCACCTCCGCGAAGAGGTCGCGCAGCACCTCTTCGGTGCGGCTGACCGGCTCGCGGCCGGGTGCGCGGGAGGTGTGCACCGGCGCGGGGAGCGCGGCCCGGTCCACCTTGATGCCGTTGGCGGTCAACGGGAACGCGTCCAGCGGCACGATCGCGGCGGGCACCAGGTGCTCCGGCAGCCGGGCCGCCAGGTGCGCGCGCAGCAGCGCGGGGTCGGCGGTGCCGGGCGTCACGTACGCGACGAGCTGCTTCACGCCCGGCTGGTCCTCGCGGGCCACGACGACGACCTGCGCGACGGACGCGTGCTCACCGAGCACGGCCTCGATCTCGCCCAGCTCCACCCGGAAGCCGCGGATCTTGACCTGGTTGTCGGCACGCCCCAGGTAGTCCAGCGCGCCGTCCGGGCGCCACCGCACGACGTCACCGGTGCGGTACATCCGCTCCCCCGGCGCTCCGTGCGGGTCGGCCACGAACCGGTGCGACGTCAGCGAGGGCCGGTCGAGGTAGCCGCGCGCCAGGCCCGCGCCCGCGACGTACAGCTCGCCCGGCTGCCCGACGGGCACCGGTTGGAGGTTGGCGTCCAGCACCAGCGTCCGGGTGTTCCACAGCGGCGTGCCGATCGGCGGGGTCGCGCCGACGACGAGGGCTTCGCTGAACGTGGCGGCGACCGTGGTCTCGGTCGGGCCGTAGGCGTTGATCATCGTGCGGCCGGGCGCCCAGGTGGCGACCAGTTCGGCGGAGCACGCGTCGCCGCCGACGATCAGCGTGCGCAGGTCGGGCAGCGCGATGGGCGGCACGGTCGCGAGCGCGGCCGGCGGGATGAGGGTGTGCGTGATGCGCTGGGTGGCCAGCACGCCGGCGAGGTCGTCACCGACCAGCGGACCGGGCGGCGGCACGACGATCGCCGCACCGCCGTGCAGGGCCATGCACAGCTCCAGCACGGACGCGTCGAAGCTGGGCGAGGAGAACTGGAGGACCCGGTCACCGGGCCGCACGTCGAACCGCTCGACCTCGCTGCGGGCGAAGCTGGCGATGCCCGCGTGCGGCACGAGGACGCCCTTGGGCGTGCCGGTGGAGCCGGAGGTGTAGATCAGGTACGCGGGGTGCGCGGGCAGCAGCGGGGCGGTGCGGTCGAGGTCGGTGGGCCGGTGCGCGGGCCGGTCGGCGGTGAGCGCCGGCTCGTCCAGCAGCACGACGTCGGACGTGGCGGGCAGCCGGTCGGCCAGGTCCGCGACGGTCAGCACGGCGGTCGGGCGCGCGTCGTCCAGCAGGAACGCGATGCGCTCCGCCGGGTACGCGGGGTCGACCGGCAGGTACGCGCCGCCGGCCTTGACCACGGCGAGCGCGGCGATGACGAGCTCGGCGGAGCGGGGCAGCAGCAGCGCGACGATCCGCTCCGGGCCGACGCCGCGGCCGAACAGCAGTTGCGCGAGGCGGTTGGCGCGCTCGTCGAGCTGGGCGTAGGTCAGCTCCAGCCCGTCCGCGACCAGCGCGACCGCGTCCGGGACGGCATCGGCGGTGGCCTCGACCAGCTCCGGCAGGGTGCGGGCGGGGATGGCGCGCTCGGTGTCGTTCCAGGCGCGCAGCACCTGGTCGCGCTCGTCCGGGTGGAGCACGTCCACGCGGCCCAGCGGGCGTTCCGGTGCGGCGATCACGGCGTCGAGCAGCCGGCGCAGCCGTTCCAGCACCTGCGTGGCGGCCCCGGCGTCGAACAGGTCGGGTCGGTCACCTTCAGCTCCATCGGCGTCAGGCTCTCCCAGCCGTGCGTGGCCCGCCGGTGCTTGGCGTGCG
>NZ_JBFAAX010000782.1:2264-2662 GCF_040639995.1 Actinosynnema sp. NPDC023658
CAGCTCCGAGCCGGGGAACACGACCAGCGTCAGGGGGTAGTGGGTGGAGTCCCGGCCGCGCACGTCGGCCATCCGCAGGCCGGTGCCGGGCAGCTCCAGCGCCGACGGGTCCAGCGGGTAGTTCTCGAACACCACGAGCGTGTCGAACAGCTCGCCCGCGCCGGTCAGGCCCTGGACCTCGGTGAGCCCGAGGTGCTGGTGCCCCAGCAGGGCGGCCTGCTCGGCCTGCACGTCCTCGATCAAGCCGCCCAGGGCGCGCTCGGGGTGGATGCGGACGCGCACCGGCACGGTGTTGATGAACAGGCCGATCATCGACTCCACGCCGGGCAGGTCGGCCGGGCGGCCGGACACCGTGGCGCCGAAGACGACGTCGTCGCGGCCGGTCAGCCGGCCGAGCA
>NZ_JBFAAX010000783.1:0-2659 GCF_040639995.1 Actinosynnema sp. NPDC023658
TGCACCCCCCCCCGGCCCGGGCCCCAGCCCCCCCCACCGAGGTGATCACACGGACGCGCGACCACCTCGACACGCATCGCCCACGTGCACCGGTGTCCGCACAGGACTTCGCCGCCGATTCTGTCCGAGCCACCAGGCGAAGTCGCGTCGGCTGGTGCCGATGACCCGTTCGCGGTGGGCGTTCATCCGGGGTGCCTGAGGCGCGCTGGTGGTGATGTGGAAGAAGTCCGCCGCGATGATGCCCTGGACCTGGGCGGTGAGAACTCCGCCCGGTCGCAACGGTACGGCGTGGCGCTGAGCACGACGGCGTTGAGGTACTGGGTGCTTTCGGCGTTCCACGCCCGGCTGACCTTCTCGTCGGCGTAGAACACCTGGACAACGGTCCAGTCGGTGATCGGGGTGGAGCCGGTGTTGGTCACGGTCACGCCGGTGTTGAAGCTGCCGGGCCAGGCGGTGGTGGTGGTCGTGGCCCTGCACGCGTAGTTCAGGTTGGGTGGCAGCGGCCCCATGTTGGAGTAGGCGCCGAGGGTGACCCCGTGACGCCTGTGGGGTGCAGAAGTCGGCTGCATGGTCTGGCCTGCGGTTAGCGCGTGTTTCAAAGGTGAGGTGAGCGGGGGCGTGTCGGTGGCCGGAACGTGGCGAGGTCTCCGGTAAGTGGTTCAGCGACCAAGCAAAACCTGTGCCGCTCGAAAAGTTATCGCTGCTGGTCAAGCGACGTGTCTGTACTCGTTGATGAGGCAGCCGAGGATGCAGGTGCGCCGCACTCTGCGGGTGTCGAGGTCGTGTATCGCGGCGGGGTGTTGCTGAGCTTCGGGTGGTAATTGGTGGCGGGCCTGGTGAGGTCGGTGTCGGTTGTAGTGGTGTTCGTAGGTCTTGAGGACGTGTCGTGCGTGGGTCTCTCCCGTGATGAGGATGTGGTCGAGGAGTTCGCGTCTGATGGTGCCGATGACCCGTTCGCAGTGGGCGTTCATCCGGGGCGCCTGCGGCGCGCTTTTGATCACGCGCAGGTCGTCGCCCTGGAAGACGGCGTCGAACGTCTGGCTGTACTTGCCATCGCGGTCCCGGAGAAGGAAACGCAAGGACTCCGTCCGGTGTCCGAGGTCGGCGGTGAGGTTCCTGGCCTGCTGTGTGGTCCATGCCTGGGTCGGGTGGGCGGTGACTCCGGTGATGTGCAGGCGTCGGGTGTGGTGTTCGAGGAACGCCAGCGCGTACAGGCGCCTGCCGGGCACGGTGTCGAGGTGGGGGAAGTCGGCCGCGATGATGCCCTGGGCCTGGGCGGTGAGGAATTCTCGCCAAGTCGGGCCGTCACGGCGTGGTGCCGGGTCGATGCCCGCGTCGTGCAGGATCCGCCAGACCGTCGAGTGGGCGATGTGGTGGCCGAGTCGGGCCGGTTCGCCCTGGATCCGCCGATGACCCCACCGCGGGTTCTCCCGGGCGAGTCGCAGGATGAGCGTCTTGACGGCGGCTCGTGTCGGTGGGCGTCCGGTGCGTCGACGCGCGGGGTGGTCCCACTTGCGGGCCATGAGTTTGCGGTGCCAGGCGAGCTGTGGGGGCCAATAGTCGGCCACGTAGCCTGACCTGCGCTTACGCAGCGATGGGTTCGTACTCGTTGATCAGGCCGCCGAGGACGGGTCGGCGGCGTATCGAGATGTGGCCCGGTTCTGGAATCGGCTGGTCCGGTCGTGGTGGCAAGAGTTGAAGTGCTCTGTGTGGTCGGCGGTGGTTGTAGTGAGCCGCGTAGCGGTCGAGTACCGCTCGCGAGTGGTGGTGGTTGATGATGAGCAGGCGGTCCGCGACTTCCCGCCTGACGGTTCCGATGCAGCGTTCGGCATAGGTGTTGGCTTGTGGACACCGTGGTGGGGTCTTCACGACGTGGATGCCGGCGTCGGAGAGGACTGTGTCGAACGAGGTGGTGAACTGACCGGCCCGGTCGTGGATGAGGAACCGGAAGTCGTTGGCCCGGTCACCCAGGTCCATGAGCAGGTTGCGGGCCTGTTGGGTGGTCCAGGGTCCGTCGGGGTTGGTGGTGGTGCCGAGGATGTGGACGCAGCGGGTGGCTACCTCGATCACGAAGAACACGTAGACCCGTTTGAGCGTCAGGGCGCAGTCGACGTGGAAGAAGTCGCAGGCCAACATGCCGGAGGCCTGCGCGCGCAGGAACCGCCGCCACGAAGCGTCGCTGTCGCGCTCGGGTGTGGGCGGTATGCGTAGGCGCTTGAGCACGCGGCGCACGGTCGAGGCGGCGACCCGGTGGCCGAGTTTGAGCAGCTCGCCCTGGATCCTGCGGTAGCCCCAGCCGGTGTTCTCCCGGGCCATCCGTTCGATCAACGCGACTACGGCATCGTCGACCGGCGGGCGCCCGATTCGGTTCGGGTGAGTCCACTTCTTCGCGACCAGTCGCCGGTGCCATCGCAGGACGGTGCCCGGCGTCACCAGCCGGTGTTGCCGTAACCAGCCGGGTAGGCGTCGCGCCAACGCGGCGAGCACGGCACGATCGGTCCAGTCCAGTCGCGGGCGAGGGTTGGCCCGGCGCAGCACGGCGACCTCGTGCCGCAGCACCAGCAACTCCACGTCCCTGGCCGCTGATGACCGTGTACCTGCCGAAAATGTCGCCCGTGCAGGTCAGGCGGCCTGGTAGTACTCGTTGAGGATGCCGCCC
>NZ_JBFAAX010000784.1:0-2657 GCF_040639995.1 Actinosynnema sp. NPDC023658
GCCGGCGAGCTGGCGGGCGCGGGCAGCGGCCTCGTGTCCTTCGGCCCCACCGCCCCCCACCACGCCCCCCACGCCACCCCCCTGGGACGCCACGACGAGGCCGCCGAACACCACCGCCGAGCCGACGCCGTCGACGACCTCCTGTCCACAGTGGACCGCTAGTCCGGACCGCCGGGGGTGACCAGCCCGGTCTCGTAGGCGACCACGACGGCCTGGACGCGGTCGCGCAACCCCAGCTTCGCCAGGATGCGCGCCACGTGCGTCTTCACCGTCGCCTCGGACAGGTGCAGCCGGTCGGCCAGCTCGGCGTTGCTCAGCCCGCGGGCCAGCAGCTGCAGCACTTCCAGCTCCCGCGGGGTCAACGCGGCCAGGTCGCGGTGCAGCGCGGCGGTGCCCGGGGCGCGGTCGGCGAACCGCTCCACCAGACGACGGGTGATCGCGGGCGCGAGCAGCGCGTCACCGGAGCGGACCATCCGGACCGACGCGACGAGGTGCTCCGGCGTCACGTCCTTCAGCAGGAACCCGCTGGCACCCGCCGACAACGCGGCGTAGACGTAGTGGTCCAGGTCGAACGTCGTCAGGATGATCACCCGCGGCTCGCCGTCCGCGCCGGTCAGGATGCGCCGGGTCGCCTCCAGGCCGTCCAGCTCCGGCATCCGGATGTCCATCAGCACCACATCCGGCCTCGTGCGGCGGACCGCCTCGACCGCCTCCACGCCGTTGGTCGCCTCACCGACCACGTCGATGCCGTCGGCGGTGCGCCCCTGATCGGGTTCGCCGTCGCCCTCACCGGACTCGGCGCCGCCCACCTGGCCCGCGACTGGCAGGTCGGCGCGGCCGCCGTCGTGCTGCCCCTGGCCGCCGGTCTCGCCGCCACCACCCTCGTGCACACCGACCCCGACCAGGGCACCGTCACCGTCGCCGCCGTCCAGGGCAACGTGCCGCGCGCCGGCCTGGACTTCAACGCCCAACGCCGCGCCGTGCTCGACAACCACGTCGACCGCACCCTGCGACTGGCCGACGACGTCGCCGCCGGCCGCGTCGCACGCCCCGACCTGGTCATCTGGCCGGAGAACTCCTCCGACATCGACCCCTTCCGCAACGCCGACGCCGCCGAGCGCATCCGCCGCGCCACCGAAGCCGTCGGCGTGCCCCTCGCCGTCGGCGCGGTCGTCGTCGACCCCGTCGACAAGCTGCCCCGCAACACCGTCGTGCTCTACGAACCCGGCGTCGGCGCCACCGACACCTACACCAAGCGGCAGCTGCAGCCCTTCGGGGAGACCATGCCCTACCGGTCGTGCTTCCGGCTGTTCACCCACGCCGTGGACCGGGCGGGCAACTTCCAACCCGGCACCGACCCGCGCGGCTTCACCATGGGCCGCGCGAAGGTCGCCCTGGACACCTGCTACGAGGTGGCGTTCGACGGCGTGGTCCGCGACTCGGTCACCGCGGGCGCGAACCTCATCGCGATCCCCACCAACAACGCCACCTTCGGCTACACCGAGATGACCTACCAGCAGCTGGCCATGTCCCGCGTGCGCGCCGTCGAACACGGCAAAGCGGTCGTGGTGTCGGCCACCAGCGGCGTGAGCGCCATCGTGGCCCCCGACGGGTCGGTCACCCAGCGGACCGGCCTGTTCACCGCCGACGCGCTGGTGGCCACGGTGCCGCTGCGCGGGGAGGCTACGCTGGCCACCCGGCTCGGCGCATGGCCCGAGTGGGTGATGACCGCTGTGGGCCTGATGGCCGTGGCGTTCAGCGTGACCATGAGACGACGACGATCGCGTCCGACCCCTGGTGCGGGTGTCGGCGAGGAGGAAACGGATGGCGGACCAGCAGGCGCAGCCTGACCGCGAGCTCGGGCCGGTGCTGGTGGTGATCCCGACCTACAACGAGCGGGACAACATCGGGAAGATCGTGAAGCGGCTGCACGCGGCGCTGCCGAAGGTGCAGGTGCTCGTGGTCGACGACGGCAGCCCCGACGGGACCGGACGGCTGGCCGACGAGATGGCCGCCGCGGACGACCGGATCCACGTGCTGCACCGCACGGAGAAGGCGGGACTGGGCGCGGCCTACGTCGCGGGCTTCCGGTGGGCGCTGGACCGCGGCTACGCCGTGGTCGTGGAGATGGACGCCGACGGCTCCCACGCCCCCGAGGACCTGCCGCGGCTGCTCGACGCGCTGCGCGACGCCGACCTGGTGCTCGGCTCGCGGTACGTGCCCGGCGGCAGCACGGTCAACTGGCCCAAGTACCGGGAGGTCATCTCCCGCGGCGGCAACGTGTACTCGCAGCTCGCCCTGGGCGCGAAGGTCAAGGACATCACCGGCGGCTTCCGGGCGTTCCGCGCCGAGGTGCTGGAGCGACTCCAGCTGCAGACCGTCGCCTCGCAGGGCTACTGCTTCCAGATCGACCTGGCGTGGCGCACCATCGAACTCGGCTACCGCGTCGTCGAGGTGCCCATCACGTTCACCGAACGTGAGATCGGCGAGTCGAAGATGAGCGGCAACATCGTCCGCGAAGCCCTGTGGCGCGTCACGAAGTGGGGTGTGCGTCGCCGCGCGACCCAGCTGCGCGAGCTGTTCGCCCCCAAGGCCAAGACCCCCAGCAACCGCTGACCGCGACCGCTGACCGCGACCCACCGCACACGCCGAGGGGC
>NZ_JBFAAX010000785.1:0-2643 GCF_040639995.1 Actinosynnema sp. NPDC023658
GTTCCTCGCCACCCCGCTGGTCACCCTGGCGCGTGACGTGAAGACCGGCCGTGACCTGGCGGAACTCGCGGGTATGGTGGTCGAGAACGACGTGGTGGAGGTCGTCGTCGGCCTGCCGCGCACGCTGGCCGGGCGGCACGGGCCGGCGGCGGAGTCGGCCTCGGCGTACGCTGCGGCGTTGGCCGAGCGCGTCGCACCGGTTCCGGTGCGGCTCACCGATGAGCGGTTGACCACCGTCACGGCGAGCCGGGTGCTCTCCGAGCGCGGGGTGCGAGGCAAGAAGCAACGCGCCGTCGTCGACCAGGCTGCCGCGGTCGAGATCCTGCAGTCGTGGCTGGACGCACGCGCGCGACAAGTGGCTCGTTCCGCTGCGGACCGGGCCCCCGGAGCTAAGGACGGCTCGTGACCGACGACCTCGGGTTGTTCACCGATCCCGACACGCGCCACGAAGACCGGGCGCGTGGCAAGAGCGAGGCCGCGGCGGCGCGGCGGGCCCAGCGCAGGCGCAAGCGGACGATCCTGTGGGTCGTCGTGGCGCTGGTGCTGGCCGGTGGCGGCGCGGGCGCGTACTACGGGTACCGCACGCTGAGCGGCATCGGCTCGTACGACGACTTCACGGGCTCGGGCGAGAGCGACGTGGTGGTCGAGGTCAAGGACGGCGACCTGGTCACGACCATCGCGACCACGCTCAAGGAGCAGGGCGTGGTGGCCAGCGCGCGGGCGTTCACCGAGGCGGGCGCGAACGACGACCGGGTCACCGCGATCCAGCCCGGGTTCTACCTGATGAAGACGAAGATGTCCGGCGCCGCGGCGGTGACGCGGATGGTCGACAAGGCGTCCAAGGTCGTGCCGCTGGAGGTCAAGGGCGGCTACGTGCTGCACGACATCACCTCGCCGGACGGCAAGATCACCAAGGGCATCCTGGCCCAGCTCTCCGACGCCTCCTGCGTCGAGCTGGACGGCACGAAGAAGTGCGTGACGCCCGAGCAGCTGCGCGACGCGGCGGACAACGCCGACGCGACCGCGCTCGGCATCCCCGACTGGGCGTTGGCCGACGTCAACAACGCGCCCAAGCCGAACCGGCTCGAAGGCCTGATCCTGCCCGGCCTGTACCACCTCAAGCCCGGCGCGGACGCGGTCGAGCTGCTCAAGAGCGTGCTCACCACGTCGCTGGGCCGGTTGCAGAGCTACGGCATCCCCAGCGGGTCGGCCAAGACGGGTTTCCGGCCGTACGAGGTGCTGGTCATCTCGTCGCTGATCGAGAAGGAAGGCCTCACCAAGGACTTCGGCAAGGTCTCGCGGGTGATCTACAACCGGCTCGCCAGGGGACAGCTGCTGGAGCTGGACTCCACGGTCAACTACAAGCTGGACCGGCCGGTCATCACCACCAGCGACGAGGACCGCGCGAGGTCGGGGCCCTACAACACCTACAACGCCGACACCAAGGGCCTGCCGCCCACTCCGATCGGGTCGCCCAGCCGCGAGGCCGTGCAGGCGGCGATCACCCCCGAGGACGGCACCTGGCTGTTCTTCGTGAAGTGCCAGAAGGACGGCACGTCGTGCTTCACGAACACCCACGACGAGCACCAGGCCGTGTCGGACAAGGCGCAGCGGGAAGGCGTCTTCTAGCCGTGGCACGTCGTGCGGCGGTCATCGGCTCGCCGGTGGCCCACTCGTTGTCCCCGGTCCTGCACAACGCCGCGTTCGGCGCGCTGGGCCTGTCGGACTGGACCTACACGCGCGTCGAGTGCGCGGCGGACGGGGTGGAGTCCCTGGTCGCAGGCCTGGACGCGTCGTGGGCCGGGTTGTCGGTGACCATGCCGAACAAGCGCGCCGCGCTGTCCGCGGCCACCACCGCGACGACGCGGGCCGTGCAGGTGGGCGCGGCGAACACCCTCGTGCCCGCCGGCGACGGGTGGCGGGCCGACAACACCGACGTGGACGGCGTGCTGGGCGCGTTGCGCGCGTCGTGCGGCTTCACGTCGGGTTCCCGCGCCGTGCTGCTGGGCGCCGGTGGCACGGCCACGGCGGCGCTTGTGGCGCTGGCCACGGTCGGCGTGCGCGCGGTCTCGCTGGTGGTCCGGTCGGTGAGCCGGGCCGCCGAGGCGGAGTCGTGCGCGTCCCGCCTGGGCCTGGCGCTCGACGTGGTCACCTGGGACACCGCGGACTTCGCCGCGCTCGCGTCGTCGTCGGACGTGCTGGTCAGCACCGTGCCGCCGGACGCCACCGAGCCCGTCGCCACGGCGCTGGCCGAGGCCCCGTGCGTGCTGGACGTCATCTACCACCCCTGGCCGACGCCGCTGGCGCTCGCCGTGCGCAAGCGCGGGCGGACCCTGGCCACCGGCCTGGACATGCTCCTGCACCAGGCGTTCGGCCAGTCCGAGCAGTTCACCGGCCGACCCGCCCCCCGCGAAGCGATGCGCCGCGCCCTGCTCGACGCCACCGACCACGTCCTCCCCCTGCCCTGCTGACTCCCACCCCCGCGTGTCCTACCTCCAGACCGCGAGAGTCCTACGTCCACGTCGCGAGAGTCCTACGTCCAGGACACCCGAGTTGAACGCTCAGAACACGCGACCTGCGGATTCGCGGCACCTGGGGCGCACACGACACCGGGCCCCGCTCGCGTGGGTGCGTGCCGTCCAG
>NZ_JBFAAX010000786.1:0-2637 GCF_040639995.1 Actinosynnema sp. NPDC023658
CTTGTGTCAGGTAGTGTTGTGAGTTCTGGCGGGTGCTCTCCCGGCCGGCGGCCGGGTGGCCCGCCGCCCCGCCGCCGCCGCCCCCCCCACCGCGGAGAGCACCAGGCCCCGCAGGTCCGCCAACCGGGCTTCGAGGTGCCCGGCCAAGCCGTCGACGTCCGTCGCGGCCCAGTCGTCCGGCAGGAAGCAGGTCTCGTCCAGCAGCAGGGTGATGACGTCCACCCCGTCGAACGGGTCGGTGGCCAGCGTCAGCTCGAACATCCCGTACGGGCCGGGCGCCAGGTCCGGCAGGATGCCCGCCGAGACCAGGCTCGCCCGCAGGATCTGCTCGTAGGAGCCGATCGTGCAGGTCGCCAGGACGGCCACGCGCAGCGGCCTCAAGCCCTCGGCGTCCTCCAGGCGTGCCAACACCTTGCCCGCCTTGCGCAGCACGAGCGGATCCGACACGAGCGCCAGCCGCGTCAGGTCCTCGGGTGACGGCGCGCGCCCCCCGGCCACGGCCGCGCGCAGCGACTCCAGCAAGTCCGGCCGGTCGCTCATCAGATCCGCACCAGCGTGCAGTACCAGCGCATGCCGATGGAGATCCCGCACAGCGCCACGACGTCGCCGGGCTTCACGTCGCCGCGCTCGATGTGCTCGCCGAGGCAGAACAGCTGGTCGGCCGCGCCCATGTGGCCGTGGCTGAGCGAGAGCTCGGCGTTGGTGTGCTCGACCGTGACGCCGAACGGCTCCGCGACCTCCTCGATCGTGTCGGTGGAGTCGTTGATGTAGATGACGTGCTTGAGGTCGTCGCGGGTCAGGTCCGCGCGGCGCAGCGCGTTGTCGATGGTGTCGGTGATGCGCTGGTTCAGCGTCGCGACGAACTCGCGCAGCTTCGCCGGGTTCTTGTCGAAGTGCGCCTGGATGCGGGCGTGCCCGGGAGGCGCGTCCTTGGCCGTCCAGCCGTCGAACGGGAGCGGGTTGGCCGCGCCGCCGACCTCCGTGCGGAAGAAGTCCGACAGGTCCGGGTCCACGAACTGGTCCGTGGCCAGCCACTTGACGCCCTCGTGGCCGCGCTTGAGGACCGCGGCCACCGCGCCGTCGCTGTGCACGGCGTTGTTGACGTTCATCCGGTTGCGGTGGAACTCGCTGACCCGGTTGACCGCGATGAACAGCACCGTCCGCAGCTCCGGCTGGAGCGCGAGCTGACCGGCGACGTAGCCGAGGCCCGTGACGCCGCACGCGCAGCCCTCGGTGAGCAGCATCGTCTGGGTCGTGCCCTCGACCTTGAGCCGGCGCGCGACGGCGGCCGACGTGTCCCAGTGGTGGTAGTCCGGCACCTCGGAGGCGGCCACCACGACGAGGTCGACGTCGTTGGGGGCGAGGCCGAGGCGGTCCAGCGCGTCCTGCCCGGCGAGCGTGGCCAGGTCGGTCGCGGTCACGCCGTCCGGTGCGCGGTGGAACGTGTGGTAGCCCCAGCGGACGACGCGTTCGGGGTCGCCCACGTAGTCACCGGCCGTCTGCGCGACGTCCTGGTCCTCGCCGGTGGCGTACCCGAAGCCCGCGACTCCGAAATCCACGAGCTGGCTGGCCATGAGCACTCCTGTCCTGTGACTGCTTTTCGGCACGATGAAGGCCCGCCCGGCGCAATTCGCGCCAGGCCGGGACAAATTGGTGAGAGAAGTGGTGGAATGTGCGTCGCAGACGTCCCCCCTGACGTCTGCGACGTCCTGACGTGCGTGGATGGTGCGGTGAAAGCAATCCTGGTGCGACGAGCCCAGTCAGTCGGATTGCGCGGTGAGTGGCTCACCGTCTCCGTTAATTATTTACCGCCGGCGGGCCGGAAGCAATATTCAGAGACCGCTTTTCGGCGGTGAGCTGATCGGGTTTTCCGATGGCTGCGATAAGCCACGGCGTGCGGTGGCGTACTGCACGAGCTCCACGAGCACGCCGGCGGGCTTGGGCGCGTACAGGTACTGCACCGCCATGCCCTCCCGCGCCCCCCGGCACGGTTCCGCGTCCACGAGCGCGAAACCGTTGGCGCGCAAGCGGTACGCCTCGGCGCCGAGGTCGTCCACTTCGAACGCGAGGTGGTAGAGCCCCGGTCCGCGCGCGAGCCGCCCGGCCACCGTCGAGTCCTCCCGCACCGGCGCGACCACCTCCACGGCCGGGGCCGCGAGGTCCGCGCCCACCTGCCAGAAGTCGCACGAGACGCCGTAGTCGCCGGCGACCCCGCTGTCCGCTTTGGACAGTCCGAGCACGGCGAGCAGCGCGCCCACCCCCTCGGCGTCCGCGGTGAGCAGGCCGACGTGGTCGATGCCGAGGATCACGACGCCACCAGCTCCGCCGCCGCGCGCCGGCTCGCCGCCAGCACGGTCTTCGCCGCGCCGCCACTGCCGCCGGTGAACGTGGACACCCCGCCGCCCGCGTCGACCAGGCGCAACCCGCCCGTTGAGCGGTAGCAGTCGAACGACGCCACCACGCGTTCCGCCACGACCTCGCCGCCCTCGACGCCGAACCGCCGTCGGGCCGTGTCGAGCACCCGCGCGGCCAGGTCGTGGTCGGGCGTCACCCCGTCGGGGTCGACGTCCCAGCGGTCGCTCCCCATGCCCAGCAGGAACGCACCGTCCCGGTCCGGCCGGCCGTACAGGCCGGACC
>NZ_JBFAAX010000787.1:0-2634 GCF_040639995.1 Actinosynnema sp. NPDC023658
GTGGAGTTCGACGCGAACTCGTGCCGGTCGCGGCCGGTGACGGTGCACCCGGTGACGCAGGCGTGGACGGCGACCGGTTCCTACGCCTACCCGGGACCGGGCGTGGGGACGTCGCTGGCGAGCCGGTCGTTCGCGCACGGCTACGTGGCGGTCGGGCAGTCGTCGTCCGGGTGCCCCGCGGCGGCGGAGGTGTTCGACCTCGGTGGTGACGGCACGAAGCTGGTGCAGGGCTGGGTGGACGGCACGTCCGCGAACAACGGCCTGTCGCTGCGGGCCGACGTGTCCGACCCGTTGTCGGGCAAGCGGTTCACCGGCACGGGCACGGCGAACCCGCCGCGGCTGTTCGTCACGCACAGCCCCTACTCCGCGGAGTACGCCATCCCCAACCCGGTGCCGAACCCGCCGGTGCTGCAGAACCAGGACGGCAAGGTCAAGGTCACCGTCACCAACAGGGGCGCGGAGACGTGGACGCCGGCGGACTACTACCTGGCCTACCGGGCGTACGACGCGAAGACCGGCGCGGCGGTGGGCCAGCAGCGGGCGGCGTCCTTGCCCGGCACCGTGGCGCGCGGGGCGAAGGTCACGGTCGACGCCACGGTCAAGGCGTTGCCACCGGGGTCGTACTTCCTCGACTTCACGATGGTCCGCACCGGCGGTGTGGTGTTCACCGACCACCAGGTGCCGCCGGCACGGCTGGCGCTGGACGTGCTCGACCTCGCGCCGGTGGTGCAGGAGCTGCACCCGCCCAACGGCTACCGCACGCCGACGTTGACGCCGATGCTGTGGGGCCGGGCGCTGGACATCGACGCGCCGCCGGGGTCGGCGTTGAGCTTCAAGTTCGAGGTGTGCCGGGCGAATGACCCGAACGCCTGCTTCGACTCCGGGTTCCAGTCCAGTCCCCAGTGGACCGTCCCCGAGGGGAAGCTGTACTGGGGACGCGGCTACCTGTGGCGGGTGGTCGTCCGGGACGCGGGCAACGAGGTGGCGTCACCGCAGTCCGGCCTGGACGCGGACGTGCCGCAGCCGGAGCTGACCTCGCGCGCGGCCGGGACGTCGGACGAGCGCGAGTTCGACCCGCAGACCGGTGGCGTCTCCAACGTCGCGATGGACGCCACGGTGGCCACCGTCGGACCCGAGCTGAACGTCGTGCGCACCTACAACAGCCTCGACCCCCGCCGTGACGGCGCGTTCGGCGCGGGCTGGACCAGCCGGTACGACATGCGCCTGACCCCGGACGACGACGGCACCGGCAACGTCGTGATCACCTTCCCGGACGGCCAGGCGGTCCGGTACGGGCGCAACCCCGACGGCACCTACGCGCCGCCGTCGGGCCGGGTCGCGGCGCTGCCCCAGGAGTCGGGCGGCTGGAAGCTGGCCGACCGGTCCGGGACGTCGTACCTGTTCACGGCCAGCGGCCTGCTCAGCCGCACCACCGACGGCGCGGGCCGGTCGGTGGTGCTGACCTACGGCTCCTCGGACGGCCGGTTGGCCAAGGCCCAGGTGTCCAACAGCCAGAGCAACACCGCCGGCCGCTCGCTGCGGTTCACCTGGACCGGCGGGCACATCACCTCCGTCACCACCGACGCGAACACCACCTGGACGTACGGCTACACCGGGGACGCGTTGACGCAGGTCTGCGCACCCGGCGGGCTGTGCACGAAGTACGCCTACAGCACCGGGTCGCACTACCGCAGCGCGGTGCTGGACTCGTTGCCGGAGTCGTACTGGCGGCTGGGCGAGGCGCAGGGCACGGCCGCCGGCAGCGAGGTCGCGCTCAACCTGGGCAAGGACGCCGGCACGTACGTCAACGCGGCGCTGGGCACCGCGGGCGCGGTGGCGGGCGCGACCGGGACGGCGGCGTCGTTCAACGGCACGTCCACCCGGCTCGACCTGCCGAAGGGCCTGCTGAAGAAGAGCCGCGACGGCGCGGTCGAGCTGTGGTTCAAGGCCAACACCACGGGCACCGGCGGCCCGCTGCTCGGCTACCAGGACAAGGCGTTCGGTACCACACCGGGTCGAGGGGTCCCGGTGTTGTACGTCGGCACGGACGGCAAGCTGCGCGGCCAGTTCGGCGCGACCGCGATCGCACCGCTGACCTCGCCGAACACCGTCAACGACGGCCGCTGGCACCACGTCGTGCTGTCGCTGATGGGCGCCACGCAGACGTTGTACCTCGACGGCGCGCAGGTGGCGAAGGCGGCCGGCGTGGCGCTGGACCACGCGCAGCTCACGTTCAACCAGCTCGGCGCGGCGCAGGTCACCACGCCGGGGTCCTGGCCCGCGTGGGGCACGGCGGGGCAGCGGTTCTTCAGCGGCTCGCTGGACGAGGTGGCCGTCTACTCGCACCCGCTCGGCCCGAACGCCGTGGCCACGCACCACCGGCAGGGCACGACGGCCGCCGACCAGCTGGCGGCCGTCACCAGGCCGAGCGGCAACGTCTCGTCCCGCGCCACCTACGACGTGAACCTGGACCGCGTCACGACCTACACCGACCGCAACGGCGGCCTGTGGAAGGTCGGACCGACCGTCGTCTACGGCGGTGACGCCGACCTGCGGCGCGGCGTGCAGGTGCTGGACCCCGCCAACAGGCCGAACCTGTACGAGTTCGACGCCGTCACCGGCCGCCTGCTGCGG
>NZ_JBFAAX010000788.1:0-2626 GCF_040639995.1 Actinosynnema sp. NPDC023658
CGGTCGGCAGGCTCGCCTGCCACTCGGGGGTGGGGTTGTTCCACCCACCGGGCCGCCCGCACTTCTCGTCCGTGAAGAAGTCGCCGCACGGCGCGCGCCACTCGCCCTCGGGCCACGGCCCCCCGGGGTCGACCCCGGCCGCCTTCGCCTCGTCCTCGGTGCCGACCACCCACTGCCGGTTGCCGGTGGCGGCCCGGCGCAGCAGACTCTCGCCGCGCGGGTCCGCGGGCACCCACGTCCGGATCAGGTTCTCGACGAGCCGGGCGTACTCGCGGCCGCCCGAGGTGGTCGACGCCATCCACCAGGCGTGCGTGGCGACGTAGCGGTAGCGACCGGGCGCGACCGGCTCGTCCACCGCGCCGACCGACCTGGCCGCCGCGAGGTCCAACGTCTGCACCGCCTCGGCGGTCGCCCGCGCCGCCCCGTCGAACGACGCGGTCTGCGCCACCAACGCCCCGGCCACCAACACGGCCACCGCCGCCACCCCGGCCGCCCACCGCCCCACCGACCGCCCGACCGGCCGCTGTCCAACCGACTGCTCGCCCGCCGCGCGGTGTGCTCGGTCTTCCTCCGTGAACGGGTCCGACTCCCCCCGCTCGACCAACGCCATCAGCGCCGCCCTGGCCTCGGCGAGCACCGGCTCGTCCGTGCGGACGTCGGCGTTGAAGGCGTCCAGCGCGGAGTCCAGTTCGTCCTCGGTCCAGACGCGGCGGGTGTCGTGGTCACTCATCGCCACTCCCCGTGTGCTCGTTGTTCGACGCGTGGGCCCGCAACCGCCGCCGCACGCGGTGCAGCCGCGACCTGACCGTCCCGACCGGGATGTCCAGCGCTTCGGCCACCTCGTTCGAGTCCAACCCCGCCCAGCTGGTCAGCAGCAGCACGTCCCGGTCGCCCGCGTCCAGCTCGACCAGCGCACCCGCCAGGAGCCGGGCCCGGGCCGTGGCGTCGACCTGGTCCGCCACCCGGCTCTCGTGGTCCTCGTGGCCCGCCGTCGACCCGGCCGCCCGCACCGCGGCGCGCAGGCCGCGCTCCTCCTGCCGAAGGTGCCTGCGCAGCAGGTTCGTGGCGATGCCGTAGAGCCAGGCGCGCGCCGTGCCGCGCCCCGGGTCGTACCCGGAACGCGACTGGTACGCGACCAGGAACGTCTCACCGACGAGGTCGTCGGCCAGGTCACCGACCCGCCGCGCCAGGTACCGGTGCAGCGGCCGGGAGTGCCGGTCGAACAGCTGCCCGAAGACCCGTGACGGGTGCGGTCCGGACAGATCCGGCCGGTCGTCGGCTTCCGACGCCCCACCGCCGTCCGCGTGCTCGGTCATCATCCTCACGACTGGTGTTGCCCGCGGCGCTCCTCCGCGTTCACGGCGGACGCCGCAGGACCGGCCCCCGTGCTACCCCTGCCGCGCCCAGGCCTTGGCCAGGGCGAGCTTGCCACCGGTGTGCAGCAGCGACCCCGAGAACACCCGGCTCGCCAGCAGCACGGCCAGCACGACCGTTCCGGCCAGCAACCCCAGGGCGACCAGCGGCTCCCACACCGCGGCCTCGCCGGTGAACAGCCGCACCGGCATCGCGATGGCCGACGAGAACGGCACGAACGACAGCACGGTGAGCACGGTGGCGTCGTCGGAGAAGAACATCACCCCGAAGTACGGCCCCATCACCAGCAGCATCACCAGGCCCATGCTCGAACCCAGGTCCTCCTGCCTGCTGACCAAGGACCCGGCGACCGCCCACATCGCGGCCAGCAGCACGAAGCCCAGCACCAGGAACGGCACGAACCAGCCCAGCGCGGGCGCGACCAGCGCCAGCAGCTCCGAGTGCCCGCCGAGCCGCAACGCCACCGGCGCGGCCACCGCGATCACCAGCACCTGCCCGACGGTCAGCAGCGAGTGGCCCGCGATCTTGCCCGCCAGCAGCGCCCGCACCGGGATCGTCGACACCAGGATCTCCACGATCCGGGTCTGCTTCTCGGTGACCGTGCTCTGCGCGATCGCCGTCCCGCTCATCCCGAACATGAGGAAGACCAGCGCGAACACCATGATGACGAGCTGCCGCTGCCCCTGGCCGACCTCGGCCGGGTCGAGCAGGTCGACCGGTGGCGCGGTGCGCAGCGCGGCCACGACGTCGGTGGGCGGATCGGCCAGCGCCACCACGCGCACACCGGTGGCGGACCCGCCGGTGGTGTCCGGCACGACCGCCGCCTCCACCTCCTCGGCCCGGACCAGCGCCTCGGCGGCGGCCACGTCGGGGACCTCGCGCACCTCGACACCCGTGTCCGCCAACACCTCCGCGGCCCGCGGCCCCACCGCCGCCACGGTGGTCTGCCCGCCACCGAGCACGGTCGGCAGGATCGACAGCGCGAACAACCCCACCACGATCACGCCCAGGCCGATCCAGAAACCCTTGGCCCGCAGGAAGGTCTTCATCTCCCGCTCCGCGACCAGTCGGGTGGCCGCCAGGAAACCGCGCGACCCGCCGTGCCGCTCCGTCACGCCGGTCATCAGATCGCCTCCATGAAGATCTCGTCGAGCGTCGGCACGACGGGGGTGAAGCTGCGCACGGGGCCCCGCCGCAGCGCGGCCTGCAGGACCGCCTGGTCCGCCTCCGCGTCACCGTCCGGTTCGAACAC
>NZ_JBFAAX010000789.1:0-2625 GCF_040639995.1 Actinosynnema sp. NPDC023658
GCCTCGTCCCCACCCCGGAGGTCCCGGACGTCGCGCCGCTGCTGGTGACGACGGTCGCGGGGGGCGTGCTGGTGGTGCTGGTGGCGGCGTGGATCGCGGTGCGCTCGGTGCGTTCCGCGAGGATCGGGGAGTTGATCCGTGGTTGAGCACGTGTTGCGGCTGCGCGAGGTGGGCGTGGACTACCGCACGCCCGCCGGGTCGGTGACCGCGGTGTCGGGCGTGACGCTGGACGTGCCCGCGACCGGCATGACGGTGCTGGCCGGGCCGTCCGGGTCGGGCAAGTCGACCCTGCTGCGGGTGTTGAGCCTGGTGGAACGGCCCACGCGCGGCGGGGTGGAGCTGCGCGGGAAGGGCACCGCGCGGCTGTCGTCCAAGGCTCGGCGCGCGCTGCGGCGCCGGGAGGTCGCCCTGGTGTTCCAGAACCCGGCGGACAACCTCGTCGGTCACCTGGACGTGGGCGACAACCTGCGTGCCGCGGCGCAGGCGGCGGGTCGGGTCGCGCCGGTCGAGGAGCTGCTGGAGCAGCTGGGGCTGCCCGGCACGGCCACCTGGAAGGTGTCCGCGATGTCCGGCGGGCAGCAGCAGCGGCTCGCGTTCGGGTGCGCCCTGGCCCGTCAGGCCTCGGTCGTGCTGGCCGACGAGCCGACGTCGCAGCTGGACGCGGCGTCGGCGGACCTGGTGCTGGAGACGTTGGCCGACCTCGCGCGGCGGGGCGTGCCGGTGGTGGTGGCCTCGCACGACCCGAGGTTGATCGCGCTCGCGGACACGAGGTACGACCTGCGGAACGGGGTGTTGGCGGCATGACGGCGCTGCGGGCGACGGGGATCCGGCGGACGTTCCGGCACGCCGGCGGACCGGTGCACGTGCTGCGGGGCGTGGACCTGGAGGTGGCGGCGGGCGAGCTGGTGACCCTGTCCGGGCCGTCCGGGTCGGGCAAGAGCGCGCTGCTGGCCGTGCTGGCCGGGTTCGACCGGGCGGACGCGGGCACGGTGGAGGTGGCGGGCGAGGTGCTGACGTCCGCGCCGTCGTGGAAGGCGTGCGCGCTGCTGCCGCAGGCGCTGGGCCTGGCGGGCGAGCTGACGCTGGCGGAGAACGTCGCGCTGCCCGTCCGGCTCGGCCGCACCGGCGGTGACCTGGGCCGGGTGACCGAGCTGCTGGAGGAGCTGGGCATCGGTGAGCTGGCCGACCGGTACCCGGCCGAGGTGTCCTTCGGGCAGCAGCAGCGGGCCGCGCTGGCCCGTGCCGCGGTCGGGTCGCCGGTCGTGCTGCTGGCCGACGAGCCCACCGCCCACCTCGACCAGCACAGCGGGCCGACGGCCGTGCGGGTGCTGCGCCGGGCGGCCGACGAGGGCTCGGCGGTGCTCGTCGCCACCCACCACGACGAGGTGCACCGCGCGGCGGACCGCACGGTGGTGCTCGACGGCGGGCGGATCTCCGTAGGATAGGCGTCGATGTTGCGTCGATTCGTGGCCGTCGCCCTGGTCTTCCCCCTGCTCGCCCTGTTGCTGGTGGTCAGCGACTCGCCCTACCCCGCGCTGCCGGGGCCGGAGCGGGACGCGCCGCGCGCGCTCGTGGCGCTCGGTGACAGCACCATGGCCGGTGAGGGCGCGGGCTCCTACGAGCCGGGCACGAACGGCGAGAACGACAACTGGTGCCACCGGTCGACGAAGGCCTCGGTGCACTCCACCCGGGTCGAGGGCGTGGACAAGGTGTTCAACCTGGCCTGCTCGGGCGCGAACTCCGAGCAGGTCGGCATCACCGACCAGGTGCGCAACACGGAGGGCTCGCAGGCCAGGCAGCTGGCCGCCATCGCCCGCGAGTACCGGGTGTCGGTGGTCGTGGTGGCGGTCGGCGCGAACGACGACCCGCGGTTCGCCGACGTGCTGGGGGCGTGCCTGCGGGCGTGGATCGAGCACCGCACAGACTGCGCGAAGGCCATGGCCGAGGAGTGGAAGTCCCGGGTCGAGCGGATGACGCCCAAGGTGGAGCGGGCGCTGCGCGACGTCCGCCGGGTGCTCCAGGACGAGGGCTACACGCCGCGCTCGTACACGCTGGTGCTCCAGTCCTACGCCGCGCCGGTCGCGCCCGGCCTGCCGTTCGACCTGCAGAACCTCGCCGGGTGCCCGCTGCGCACGGGCGACCTGGAGTGGGTGCGGAACGAGGCGGTCGAGCAGCTCTCGGCGGGCCTGCGGACGGCGGCGGAGGCCGTGGAGGCGCGGTTCCTCGACCTGTCGAAGGCGGGCGAGGACCGCGAGGCGTGCATGGGCGGCGGCAAGCCCGAGGAGGAGTGGTTCACCCGGCTCACGGTGGACTTCGACGGCCTGCGGGACGAGGCACGGGCGCGGCACGCGTTGCAGGAGTCGTTCCACCCCAACGACCGGGGCTACGAGCAGTTCGGCCGGTGCATGTCGGAGTTCCTGGCCACGACGGCGCGGGAGGCGTCGTGCGTGGCCGGCGAGGACGGCAACCTCAACGCCGTGGTCGCGAAGGACTGACCAGCGCCACGATCTCTGCCGCCGTCCAGAACGGCGTGCGGCAGGCCAGGTAGGCGGCGGTCCGCTCGACGTCCCAGCCGTGGGCCTCGACGAGGCCGGACGCGAGCATCGCGAGGTAGGCGGCCGAGGG
>NZ_JBFAAX010000790.1:0-2614 GCF_040639995.1 Actinosynnema sp. NPDC023658
CACGGGATGCAGGCGTTGGCCGACGCCCTGCACGCCCGGTTCACCGCGCTGGGCGGCGACACCCACACCGGCCACCGGCTCGTGCGGTTGGACCGGGAACCGGGGCAGGACCACTACCGGTTGACCTTCGAGGTGGACGGCACGCGCCACGCGCGCGTCCGGGCCCGATCCGTCGTGCTGGCCCTGCCCCCGGAAGCGCTGGCCGACCTCGACCCGTCCGGCCTGCCGCTGGGCCGGCACCTGCGGCCGGCGTTCGACGCGATCGAGGCGGTGCCGGCGGTCAAGCTCTTCCTCGTCTACCCGCGACCGTGGTGGCAGCGCCTCGGCGCCACGCACGGCAGGAGCACCACCGACTCCGCGCTGCGCCAGCTCTGGTACGGCGGAACGTGCTCACCGCCGGGCACCAGCGGTCCCGCGCTCCTGCTGGCCGCCTACCCCAGCGGCCACGACGTCCAGGCCTGGAACGGCCTGCGCGCCGGCGCACCGCACACTCCCGCCGGGCCCGCACCGACGCCGAGCGCGGCGATGGTCGACCACGCGCACGCCCTCCTCGCCCGGCTGCACGGCATCCCGGACCCGGAGGAACCGCTGAGCGCCTGCTGGGCCGACTGGAGCCGCCCCCCGCACCCCGCGGCGTGGCACGTGCGACGGCCGGGACACGCCGCCGACGACACCGGAGCCCTCACGCGGCAACCGCTCCCCGGCGAACGGGTGCACGTCGTCAGCGACGCCTGGACCGCCGACCCCGGTTCCGTCGAGGGCACGCTCGCGTCGGCGGACGAGGTGCTGCACGCCTGCTTCGCCCTGCCCACCCCGCCGTGGCACGCCGGATCGCCGCGCTGACCCCGTTCGCGGAAGGACACCATGGAGACCACCACCCGACCCGACGCGGCGGGCATCGCGGCCCACGTCGAGGCGATCCCGGAGTTGGCCGCCCGCCTGGGTGGCGTCCGCGCGCAGTGGGACGTGCGCGAGATCGGTGACGGGAACGTCAACTACGTCTTCTCCGTGCACGGCCCGGACGGCGCCCTCTGCGTCAAGCAGGCGCCGCCCTTCGTGCGGGTGGCGGGCTCCTCCTGGCCGCTGACGCCCGAACGCGCCCGGTACGAGCACCGCGCGATGCGCGAGCACCACCGCCTCGCGCCGGACCACGTGCCCGCCGCGCTGCACTACGACCCGGACCGGCACCTCCAGGTCGTCGAGCACCTCGACGGGCACGTCGTCCTGCGGCACGCGCTCGTCGACGGCCGGCTGCCCGCCGACGCGGGCAGGCACCTCGGCGCCTACCTGGCGCTGACCCTGTTCCACACCAGCGACCTGGCGCTGCCCGCGGCCCGCAAGCGGCCCCTCGTCGCCGAGTTCGAGGGCAACGTGGAGATGTGCTCGATCATGGAGGACATGATCTTCACGGAGGTCTACCACCCGTTCCACCGCAACCAGTGGACGCGCCCCCAGCTCGACGCGGACGTCGAACGGCTGCGCGCCGACACCGACCTGCTCGTCGCGGTGGCCCGGCTCAAGGACCTCTACCTCACCAGCAGGCAGGCGCTGCTGCACGGCGACCTGCACACCGGGTCGGTCATGGTGTCCGAGCGCGCCACCCACGTCATCGACCAGGAGTTCGCGTGCTTCGGGCCGATGGGCTTCGACGTCGGCAGCCTGTTCGCCCACCTGCTCATCGCCTACTTCGCCCGCGACGTCCCGGGGGTGGAAGCCGAGACACCCTTCCAGACCCGGCTGCTGGAGACCGTCGAGGCGGTGTGGGACGAGTTCGCCGCGCGCTTCACCGACCTCTGGCGGTCCTCCCCCACCGGTGACTCCTACCCGGCGGCCGTCCTCCCGCCGGCGGTGCTCGACCGGGAGCGGACGGTCTACCTGGACCGGGTGTTCCGCGACAGCACCGGTTTCTGCGGGGCGGAGGTCATCCGACGCGTCATCGGGTTCGCCCGTCCGGTGGACTTCACCGGCATCGGGGACGCGGACCGGCGTGCGACCTGCGAACGCCGAGCGCTGCGCCTGGCGCGCGAACTGCTCGTCCACGACCAGCGCACCGCCGCGGACGTCGTGGCCGCCGCCCGCCGGGCGCGGCTGCCGCACGGAGCCGCGGGGTGAACCGGACTCCGTGCCGCACACCGGGATCCGGCTCGACGCGTTCCGGACGTCGATCTCCAGGTGGCGTGGAGGCGAGGTGTGGCAACGGAATTGGTTTGATCGACAATCGTGGGCGTGGCTAGCGTCGCCCACCGTGACGACGACGTCGGTGACGTCCGCGGCAGGACGCTGCTGCACCTCCAGTGCCACATCGGGCTGGACACCCTGTCCTGGGCCCGGCGCGGAGCCGCCGTCACCGGTCTCGACTTCTCCGAACCGGCCGTGCGGACGGCCGGCGACCTCGCCTCGCGGATCGGCGTCCCCACCGCCCGCTTCGTCACCATCGCGCGCTGGGCGCGGACCGCAGCCGACCTCGTCGCTCCGGGATGGTTCCTCTACCTGGCCGAGTTCCACCCCGTTGCCGACGTGCTCTCCGACGACGGCCGCACCGTCGAGGGCGACTACTTCCGGCGTGACCCGATCATCGTGGACGCGCCCGGCACGTACGCCGATCCCGGCGCAC
>NZ_JBFAAX010000791.1:0-2604 GCF_040639995.1 Actinosynnema sp. NPDC023658
ACGCGGTGCGCCACCACCGGCCGGTCTCGATCCGGTACACCGCCGTCGACGGCGAGCGGAGCCGCTCAGCTGGTGATGTCCTTGTGCGCGAACTTCCGCGCCGCCAGCAGGCTGAAGAATGCGCCGTAGGCCAGGGCGGAGAACGTACCCTTGGCCATCTGCGCCCAGTCGACGTCGGACGACAGCAGGTCCGCCCACGCCAGCGCGTAGTGCGTCGGCAGGTAGTTCCGCAGGTCCTCCAGCGCGGTGATCTGGTCGAGGATCTGCGACACGATCGACGCCAGCACCGCGCCGCCCACCGCGCCCAGCGGCGCGTCCGTGGACACCGACAGGTACAGCGCCAGCCCGGCCACCCAGAACAGGTGGATCGAGATGTAGACGACGGCCAGCGCCACGCCGTAGACACCGGCGCCGAAGGACGCGGCCTCCCCGGTCGGTGACACCGCCTCCCCGGCCCCGTACCAGACCACGCCCACGCCCAGCGCCACCGCGGGCAGCAGCGCCAGCGCGAACACCGACATCAGCCCGGACGCCAGCGCCTTGCGGCGCAGCAGCCGGTGCCGGGGGATCGGCGCGGCCAGCAGGTACTTCAACGACGACCACGACGCCTCGCTCGCGATCGTGTCGCCGAAGAACAGCGCGACGATCATCGGCAGCAGGAAGCTCCCGCTGACGAACAGCGTCAGGATCACGAAGTTCACGCCGCTGGCCGTGGCCAGGTCGACGAACCCGCCCGCCCGCCGGTTGGGCGACGCCTGCCCCAGCTCGAACGCCACCACCAGGATGAACGGCAGCAGGACCAGGAACCCCAGCACCAACTGCGTCCGCCTGCGGCGCAACTGCCGCGCCAGCTCCACCCGCACCGGCAACGTCCGCGACGCCCGGTACCCGACCTTCGACCCGTCCGGCGCGACCGACGGGTGCTCGGCCCGCGCCGCGTCCGTCAGGTCGGAGATCGCGGCCGGGTCGGTGTGCACACCGTTCTCGCTCATTCGCCCACCAACTCCAGGAACGCGTCTTCCAACCGACGGCGCGGACCGGCCTGGTCCACCGCCACACCCGCCGCCACCAGGGCCTGCAACGCCGACGCCCGGGGCGTGCCGTTGAGGCTCGCGTGGACCTGCTCGCCGTCCACGTGCACGTCGTGCACCCCGGCGAGGCCGCGCAGCACCTCGGCCGCCTCGTCCGGCCGGTCGACGCGGAAGCTCGCCTCGCCGCCGCCCGTCGCGATCTCCTCCACCGGACCGGCCGCGACCAGCGAACCCTTGTGCATCACGACGACGTGCGTGCACGTCTGCTCGACCTCGGCCAGCAGGTGGGACGACACCAGCACGGTGCGCCCGGCCGCGGCGTAGCTGCGCAGCACCTCGCGCATCTGGTGGATCTGGGGCGGGTCGAGCCCGTTGGTCGGCTCGTCGAGCACGAGCAGGTCCGGCAGGCCGAGCATGGCCTGCGCGATGGCCAGCCGCTGCCGCATGCCCTGGCTGTAGGTCCGCACCCGCCGGTGCACGGCGTTGCCCAGGCCCGCGATCTCCAGGGCCTCGTCGACGTGCGCCTGGTCGAGCGGACGGCCGGTGGCCGCCCAGTACAGCCGCAGGTTCTCCGCGCCGGACAGGTGCGGCAGGAAGCCCGAACCCTCGACGAACGACCCGATCCGCGACAGCACCGGCGCACCGGGGCTCACCCGGTGGCCGAACACCCTGATCCCGCCCTCGGACGGGCGGGTCAGGCCCATCAGCATGCGCAGCGTGGTGGTCTTGCCCGCGCCGTTGGGCCCGAGCAGCCCCAGCACCTGGCCGTGCTCCACCCGGAACGACAGGTCCTTCACCGCGGTCAACCCGCCGGGGTAGGACTTGGTCAGGCCCTCGATGACCAGCGGCACCGACTCCAGCTCGGGCTCGACGTCCGCGGTCAGCCTGCGGCGGAACCACGCCACCACGGCCGCGATGACGCACACGATCAGCACGATCCCGATGCCCCACAGCGCACCGGTCGGCACCTCGCTGGTCGCGTTGACGCCCGCCACCACCGGCACCGACAGCGCGGGCGAGGCGAGGTACGCGGCGGGCGAGGTGGCGTTCGCGTACGCCATGTCGGTGGTCGACACGACCAGTTGCAGCCGGTGGTCGGCCTCCACGGGCCGCACGGCGCCCGGCAGCGTCACGGTCACGTCGACCGGCGTGCCGTCGGCGGGCAGGTCCGCCACCCGCACCGGCGCGACGGCCGAGCCGGGCAGCGTCCGCACGCCACTGGCGTCGGCGTCGTACAGCTTGACGAACAGCACCGCGCCCTCGGCGGGCACCGGCTGGCCCGGCACGGCGGCGACCCGCAGCCGCACGGTGGACGCGCCGGTCAGCAGGGTCTGCGCGGTCTGCGGCTCGCTCTGGAACACGGCCGCCTGACCGGGCATGTCGATCGCCAGCCGCGAGGACAGCGCGCTGGACTGCGACACCACCGACCCGAGCCCCGGCAGGCTGGACACCGCCGCGGGGTTGCCGCCCGCGGGGTTCACCACCACCTGCTCGTGGCCGGTCAGCGGCACGTCGCGGCGCTCGGTGCCGGCCGCGCCTTCGAGGCCCGG
Source organism: Actinosynnema sp. NPDC023658 (assembly GCF_040639995.1). Lineage (NCBI taxonomy): Bacteria > Bacillati > Actinomycetota > Actinomycetes > Pseudonocardiales > Pseudonocardiaceae > Actinosynnema > Actinosynnema sp. NPDC023658. The sequence continues at coordinate 2,582 of NZ_JBFAAX010000791.1, forward strand.
GTAGGCGGGCGCGACGACGGTCC
>NZ_JBFAAX010000792.1:0-2604 GCF_040639995.1 Actinosynnema sp. NPDC023658
GCGGTGGGCGGACCGGGCGCAACCGCACGACCCCGGCGGCACCGGTGCCCAAGGGCTCGGCAGCACGCACACCGCCAAAGCCCGCACTACCGAGGATCGGTTCGCCCCCGGAGGTCTCGGCACCGACCGCCGCACCGTCGTGGTGCGACGACCGGGAGTCGGCCGGCACACCGGTCGGCAGGGATCTCGCAGCGGGGGGTGTCGACCCGGGTTCCGCTCCACGCCCGCCTGAGCGCTTCGCCGCGCCGGGAGCCGCGCTCCTCTGCACCACCGGCGGCGTCGCGGAGCCCGACCCACCGGCGTCCCCCGAAGCGCCGGCGACACCCCCGGCGGTGTCCCGTCCCCAGGCCACCAGCAGCGGCCCGCCGCCCGAGTACCGCGACCGCTCGGACACCTCCGGGCCGGTCACCCCGGCGATCAGGCCGGACGGCGCGCTCGCGCTCACCGAGTGCCCCAGCTCGCCGCCGAGCCGGTGATCGCGCCAGGAGGTCAGCCCGTCCCGGAACCGCAGCCCGTCCCCGACCGCGACGCTGCTGCGCCGGACCACCCCGTCCAGCGGCGGGAGAGCGCGCCACCCCCCGTCCCAGGCGGGACGCGCCGGCGGGGTCGGAGCGGTGACCCGTGCGTCCACCGGCTCCTGCGCGGCGGCCTTCCCACGCCGCAACCGATCCCAGAACCCCATCGGGTCACCTCCCCTCGTTCACCCTCGTGTTGATGCGCGCGATCTCGCGGACCCAGCTCTGGCGCTCGTGGTGCGCCAGGTCGAGGATCTCCTCGCGCGGCCAGTGGAAGTGGTAGGCCACGTACGCGACCTCTTCGAGCAGCCGGTCGGCCGCGTACGTCACGATTCCCCCAGGCGACCACCGGCGAGGTCGACCTCGAACGCGGTGCCGCACGACGGGCAGGACACGCCCGCGCGGGTGTGGCCCTCGCTGTTGATCCGCCGGTAGAAGTCCTGGAGGAAGGCGATGTCGGTGGCGTACATCTGCTCCACCACCCCGGCGTGGACCTCGCGGACCGTGCCGAGCTGCGTGATGACCTGGCTGAGCAGCACCACGCTGAGGTAGCCGGGGTTCTCCTTGACCCGCAGGTCGATCTGCGGCCGCAGCTCGTCGCGGGCCGTGGCCAGGCGCATCCGGCCATGCCGGTGCACCACGCCGTCGGGGTCCACGTAACCCCGCGGCAGCTCGAAGTCGAACTCGGTGCGCAGGCCGCCGCGCCCGCTCGGCCCCGCCGCCCGCTCCTGCTCCTCCTGGGGCTCGACCAACTCGTCGAGCTGGTCGAGCGCGATCGTCCGCCGCCTCATTCGACCGTGATCTCCTCGAACACCAGGGTCACCTTCTCGGTGGCCGCGCTGGACTCGCCCGCCTTGAACGAGGGGCCCTCCCACTTGCTGGCCCACGCGCGGTAGAGCGTCATGCGGCGGACCGTGTTGCCCTCGGTGTCCTTCACCTCGATGGTGACGTCCTGCCGGGCCGCGGTGACCGCGCCCTTCTCCAAGGTCTCCTTGAGCCACTTGGTGAACGTGACGCTCTGGTCCAGGCCCCTGGTGAGCGTCACCTCCCCGCCCTTCTGCGCGCCCGGCTGCTTGCGCAGCACCGGCTTGCCGGTCTCGGTGACCTGGGAGTGCTCGACGACGTCCTCCTCGACGGTCAGCCCGCTGACCTCCTGGAGGGACTCGACGGTGTACCCGCCGAGCTGGACGCCGAAGATGTGGGTGGAAAGAGCATCGCCCTCTGCCATGGGTGGTGCCGCCTTTCTGGTTCACGCCCCCGCGGGGCGGCTCATTCGCTGACGAGGCTGGTGCTGTCGGAGAACTGCGAGAGCTGGAAGACGACGAACTCGGCGGGCTTGACCGGCGCCACGCCGATCTCGCACACGACCTGGCCGAGGTCGATCGACTCGCGCGGGTTGTTCTCCCGGTCGCACTTGACGTAGAAGGCCTCCGCCGGCGTGCGGCCGAACAACGCGCCCCGACGCCACTGCTCGGTGAGGAAGCCGGTGATGTTGCGCCGGATGCTGGCCCACAGGCGGTCGTCGTTGGGCTCGAAGACCACCCACTGCGTGCCCAGCAGGATCGACTCCTCCAGGTAGTTGAACAACCGGCGCACGTTCAGGTAGCGCCACGCCGGGTCGGAGGACAGCGTGCGGGCGCCCCAGACGCGGATGCCGCGACCCGGGAACGAGCGCACGCAGTTCACGCCGATCGGGTTGAGCAGGTCCTGCTCGCTCTTGCTGATGTTGATCTCCAGGTCCACCACGCCCCGGATGACCTCGTTGGCGGGGGCCTTGTGCACACCGCGCTCGTTGTCGTTGCGGCTCCACACGCCCGCGATGTGCCCGGCGGGCGGCACGAGGGTGTTGCGGCCGTTGGCCGGGTCGAAGACCTTGATCCACGGGTAGTACAGCACCGCGTACTTGGAGTCGTAGTTGGCCTCGTCCCGGCGCCAGGTGCGGATCTTCTGCGCGTTCATCCCGGGGGGCGGGTCGAGCAGCGCGACCCGGTCGCCCATCTGCTCGCAGTGCGCGATCATCGCGAGCTGGACGGTCTTGACGCCCTCCAGGTCGATCTGGCCGCGCTTGTAGGCGCTCATGAGGTCCGGC
>NZ_JBFAAX010000793.1:0-2597 GCF_040639995.1 Actinosynnema sp. NPDC023658
CGGTCGGCGGTGGCCAGCCACTCGTCGTGCCAGCTGTCGTAGTCACCGGCGGCGATGCGCTGGCAGGTGACGGCGATCTCGCCGAAGTCGCCGCCGCCGTAGGGGATGTGCCCGAGGATGCGCAGCGTCTCGTACCAGAAGCTGGGGTTGTCGGGGAAGAACACGGGCTTCACGACCCACTCCTAAAAGCAGTCATCATCTGCGTTACAGGAGGACAGTAGGAGTCGGCAGGCTCATAACGCAAGCGAAAACTGCGTTAAGGTGGATCACGTCGCGGAGCACCGGTGTGCGCCGAGGTCCGCGCGGCGGTGCCCTGGGCGGGTCGCCGGCCCGACCGTCGAGCGAGGCTGCGCGCCTTCACCGTCGACGATGTCGCCGGGCAAGCCGGTCTGCTCGTTCACCGGCGCGAGGTTCTCGATGAACTCCGCTATCGAGCGATCGTCCGCAGGACTCGGAGGTGAGCCGGCGAGGTCAGAGGCGGAGGCCGAGTTGCCGGGCCTGGGCGACCAGGCGGCCGGTGCTGTCCCACAGCTGGGCGTCTTCTTCGACGAGGCCACCGGCGAGTCGGGTGGCTCGCATGCGGGCCTGGACCCAGCCGGGCGCGGGTTGCCGCCGGAGGTGGATGGTGAGCTCGATGGTGGGAACGGCGACCGGCCCGACGAGTTCGCCCAGGGCCGAGGGGGAGGCGTCGACGAACAGCGGCAGTGCGGCCAGGTCGGGTGCGCGGCCGTCGGCGAAGCGTATCCAGGCGTCGAGTCGGGCGGTGCCCGGTCCGGGGCCGCCCACCCATCGGGAGACCGGAGGAAGTCGGTAGTCGAAACGCTCGGTGACGGTGGCGTCGAGGCCGGCGGCGAGATCGGGTGGCGGAACGAGGCAGTGGGCGGGGCCGCCGAGGGAGGGTGGTCCGGCCGACGGCTCGGCGGGTTCGTCGAGGAAGCGCGGATGGCCGTAGGTGGCCAGCACGCGGACCCGTTCTTTCCCGTCCTGCCGCAGTCCGGCCGTGGCGGTGCTGGTCAGCCGGCCTTGTTTGACGACCTCGACGTCGATGTCGGCCGGTCCGAGCCGGGCGGGGCGCGGGAAGTGCGCTGTGGCGGTGAGCAGGGGCCGCCCATCGGCGGCCTGGGCGGCTGCGGCGAGGGTGAGGGCGAACAGGTAGCCGCCGTGGGGCAGGCCGCCGATGGTGGTCCAGGCGGGGGAGACCGTCGCCGGCCACCGGTTGTTCCGGCCCGCTCCCACCGCGGTGTCGGTGTCGAACCGGTGCGTGCCCGTCATGCCGTACGGCCGAGACATGCGTGCAGGAGGCGATGAGGGCTCGTCTCGACTCTGTGGACGAAATCCTCCGTCATGTGCATGTGTCTCTCCTCGGGTGAGGGCCTGTCGGACACGGCCACTCCTCGAAGCAGCCGATCTTCGCGCCCGGACGCTACGTTGAGGCGCAAGGCAAACGCAATCTCCTGCTGCATTAAGGTGGGGTGGTGGCAGACAAGGAAGCGGTGCGCCGGCCCGGCGGGCGGAGCGCCCGCGTACGGGCAGCGGTCCATCAGGCGGTCGTCGACCTCGTGACCGAGCGGGGGTACGGCAACTTCACGATGGGTGACATCGCCGCCCAAGCCGGTGTGGCCGACTCCAGCCTCTACCGCCGGTGGGGCACGCTGGAGAACCTGACCACCGACGTGGCGATCACGTGGCTGACCACTCATTCGCCCATTCCGGACACCGGCAGCCTCGCCGGCGACCTGAGGGGGTACGCCGCCGGGGTGGCCCGTGACATCAACGGGCCAACCGGCCTGGCCGCGCTTCGCCTCGTGATCGCCCTCGCCGGCGCCGGGGAGGCGGGTGCCGGAGCCCGCGACCAGTTCATCACCGAGCGACGCCGGCAGCTGCAGGAGATGCTCGACCGCGCCCAGGCTCGCGGCGAACCCGCTGTCGAGGCACTGGACATCCTCGACCACATCCTCGCCCCGTTGTACATCCGCACGCTGTTCGGGATGGGCCCGGTGACCGCCGACCAGGCGCACAAGCTTGCCGACGGCCTCCTCGCCCGCACCGAGGACGCCGGCCGGCGTTGACCCAGCGGGCCGGCTGACCGGCCTCGACGACGAACGGCCCGCGTGCCGGACCACCAGGCGCGGTCAGATGAGCGCCGCCTTGTCCGGACCTGGTCGACGGACTCCGCGACGGCCGCAGATCAGCCCGTCCTGCGCGTCCGGGTGGCACCGCTGATCACGGGTAGGGGATGGGCGCGTAGAGCACCTGGTCAACAACCCGATCGCGATCCGATCCGACAACCGCGCATCCGTCTCGGGCTTCACCTGCCCAGGCCGTGGCCTCCAGCAGCTCCAGGACACACAACCCACCCGAATCAACCCCTAAGTCACTGATATTGGCCCTAGGTAGGAAACCCTCGGTGCTGGCGGTGGGGCTGGCACCAGCACAGGTCGTGGGGGTTGGCCTGATGGTTGAGCGGTCGGGAAATTTCTAGAGTTCTCCTCATGCTCAGGCAATTGATCCCCTTGCGCCGTGAAGCGGTCGCACTGTCCTCCGCGGTCCTCGTGGCCGTCTCGCTCGCGGCGTGCTCGACTCAGACCGCCGCGAGC
>NZ_JBFAAX010000794.1:0-2595 GCF_040639995.1 Actinosynnema sp. NPDC023658
CGGCACGTCGATGCCGGCCGCCCTGGCCTGGTCCTGGAGGTCCCGCATGTAGGCCGGGTCGACGTTGACGGCGTACTCGTTCTCCACGTTGTACGCGATCACCGAGCCGCCGCGCGACACCTGGTGGCGGGCGATGATCGGGTTGAGGTGGCTGAGCCAGTCGCGGTAGGCGGCGGTGTAGCCGGGGTCGCTGGAGCGGGCCCGTCCCGGCACCGTCTTCAGCCACGCCGGGAAGCCGCCGCCGCTGGTCTCCGCGTTGATGTACGGCCCCGGCCGGGCCACCACGTACAGGCCCAGCTCGTCCGCGATGCCGAGCAGCCGGTCCACGTCCCGCACGCCGGTGAAGTCGTAGACGCCCGGCGCGGGCGAGTGGTAGCCCCAGTGGAAGTACAGGGACACGCCGCTGAACCCGGCGGCCCTGATCTTCTCCAGCACGTCGCGCCACAGCTCCGGGCTGGGCAGCCGGAAGTAGTGGAACTCCCCCGACCACAGCATGACCCGCTCACCGTCCACGGTCAGCGAGTACCGGTCGTAGGAGACCTGGTGCCGGCGGGAGTCCGACACCGCGGAACCGGGATCCGGGCCGGGCGACGGCGCCGCGGCCACCGGTGCGGTCGCGGTGAGCGAGCCCAGCAGCACGAGCGCGGCCGCCAACAGCCTCATCGGACGCCTCGCAGGGTCAGGGTGCCCCCCTCGGCGCTGACGAGCAGCCCGTCGGGGTCGGTGCCCACCGAACCGCCGTCCACCGAGTCGACCGACTCGGCGCCCACGACCAGCAGCCGCCACGTCGACGGCGCACCGTCGGCCTCGACGCGGATCTCGTCGTCGCGGCGGTGGGTGCGGAAGGTCGTGTCACCGACCACCGTCACGTGGTCGCCGTCGGCCAGTCGGTAGGCCCGCAGCGTGACGCCCTCGGCGTAGTCGTAGTCGGGCCGGTCGTCCACCGCGCCGACGGGCAGCACGGTGTTCGGCCGCACGAGCACCGGCGCGGTGAGGAAGTCGCAGCGGTCGTGGACCCAGCGCGGGCCCTGGGTGGTCTCGCCGGTCAGCAGGTGGGTCCAGGTGCCCTCGGGGACGTAGTACGACACGTCGCCGTCGTCGGAGAACACCGGTGCGACCAGCAGGTCGTCACCGAGCATGTACTGGCGTTCGAGGTGGGCGCAGCCGGGGTCGTCCGGGAACTCCACCACCATCGCCCGCATCATCGGCACACCCTCGGCGCTGGCCTGCCGCGCCGCCTGGTGCAGGTACGGCATCAGCCGCAGCTTCAGCTTGACGAACCGCCGCAGCACGTCGACGGACTCCTCGTCGAACAGCCACGGCACGCGGTAGGAGGAGCTGCCGTGCAGCCGGCTGTGCGAGGACAGCAGGCCGAACGCGATCCACCGCTTGAACAGCGCCGCCGACGGCGTGCCCTCGAAGCCGCCGATGTCGTGGCTCCAGTAGCCGAAGCCGGACAGGCCCAGCGACAACCCGCCGCGCAGGCTCTCCGCCATCGACTCGTAGGTGGCCTCGCAGTCGCCGCCCCAGTGCACCGGGAACTGCTGCGAGCCGGCCGTGGCGGAGCGGGCGAACACCACCGCGTCACCGTCGCCGCGCCGCTTGCGCAGCACCTCGAACACCGTCCGGTTGTACAGGTGGGTGTAGAGGTTGTGCATCCGCTCGGGGTCGGAGCCGTCGTGGTAGACCACGTCGGTCGGCACGCGCTCGCCGAAGTCGGTCTTGAAGCAGTCGACGCCCTGGGCCAGCAGGGCGTCCAGCTTGGCCGAGTACCAGGCGCGGGCGGCCGGGTTGGTGAAGTCCACCAGCGCCATGCCGGGCTGCCACAGGTCCCACTGCCACACGTCGCCGTTCGGCCTGCGCAGCAGGTAGCCTCCTGCCTTGCCCTCCGCGAACAGCGGCGACCGCTGCGCGATGTAGGGGTTGATCCACACCGAGACGCGCAGGCCGCGCGCGCGGAGCCGCTCCAGCATCCCGACCGGGTCGGGGAAGGTGCGCGGGTCCCACTCGAAGTCGCACCAGTGGAACTCGCGCATCCAGAAGCAGTCGAAGTGGAACACGCTCAGCGGCAGGTCGCGCTCCAGCATGCCGTCGATGAACCCCGACACCGTCTGCTCGTCGTAGGACGTGGTGAACGAGGTCGACAGCCACAGGCCGAACGACCAGGCGGGCGGCAGCGCGGGCCGTCCGGTGAGCGCGGTGTACTTGCGCAGGATCTCCCTGGGCGTCGGCCCGTAGATCAGGAAGTACTCCAGCGACTGGCCCTCGACGCTGAACTGGACCTTCGACACCGCTTCCGAGCCGACCTCGAACGAGACGTGCCCGGGGTGGTTGACGAAGACGCCGTAGCCCGCGTTGGTCAGGAAGAACGGGACGTTCTTGTAGGCCTGCTCGCTGCTCGTGCCGCCGTCGGCGTTCCAGATGTCCACCGTCTGGCCGTTCTTGACCAGCGGTCCGAACCGCTCGCCCAGCCCGTAGACGGTGTCACCGACGCCGATGGTCAACTGCTCGCGAACGTGGTGCGTGCCGTCCGCGGTCATGAAGCCGATGCCCTTGGCGCCGCTGCTGGTCAGCGCGCGGCCGTCGGCGGTGAAG
>NZ_JBFAAX010000795.1:0-2591 GCF_040639995.1 Actinosynnema sp. NPDC023658
CGGGTCAACCGGCGCAACGGCGTGTCGAGGATGTAGGACGCCTGGATCTCGGAGAGCTTGAACCGCTTCATCAAGCCCTCCTTCGCGTCGGCGGCGTTCTCGCTGCCCCGGATGAGCTTGATGACCTTGTCGATGTCCAGCAACGCCCGCAGCAGGCCCTCGACCAGGTGCAACCGGTCCTCGCGCTTGCGCCGCCGGTACCTGGTGCGCCGCGTGACGACCTCGTAGCGGTGCTGCAGGAACACCTCCAGCAGCGCCTTGAGCCCGAGCGTGCGCGGCTGGCCCTCCACCAGGACCAGGTTGTTGATGCCGAACGACTGCTCCATCGGCGTCAACCGGTACAGGTCGGCCAGCAACGCCTGCGGGTTCACCCCGACCTTGCACTCGATCACCACGCGGGTGCCGTTCTCGCGGTCGGTCAGGTCCTTGACGTCGGAGATGCCGGTCAACCGCTTGGACTTCGTCACCTCGTCGGTGATCTTCTCGATGATCTTCTCCGGGCCGACGCCGTAGGGCAGCTCGGTCACCGTGATCGCCTGTCGACCCCGGCTGCCCTCCAGCAGCCCGGTCTCGACCTTGGCGCGCATCCGCACCACGCCGCGCCCGGTCTCGTACGCCTTGCGCACCTCGTCCAGCCCCAGCAGCACGCCACCGGTGGGCAGGTCCGGTCCCGGGATGAACTCCATCAGCTTGTCCAGCGACGCCTCGGGGTGCGTCACCAGGTACCGCGCCGCCGCCACGACCTCGCCCAGGTTGTGCGGGATCATGTTCGTCGCCATCCCGACCGCGATCCCCGACGTGCCGTTGACCAGCAGGTTCGGGAACGCCGCCGGCAGCACCGTCGGCTCCTGCAGCGAACCGTCGTAGTTGGGCCGGAAGTCGACCGTCTCCTCGTCCAGCTCACCGACCAGCAACATCGCCGCCGGCGACATCCGGGCCTCGGTGTTGTGGTTGACGAACCCGCCCGCGAGGAACGAGTGGTCCTCGGACTCGACCCGCACCGAGTAGACCTCGGCCGGTTCGCACGCCTCCACCCCGGTCACCGCCTCGAAGCGGTAGCCCGAGTCCATGATCGGCAGGATCGTGGACAGGACCTCGGTGTCCTTGATCCGGTCGATGATCCGCAGTCGCTCGGTCTCCCACCGCTCGACGCGGTCGAAGTTGTGGTGGGTCAGCCACGTGCGGCCGCTGCCCCGGCGGTCGAAGTCGAGCGCGCCGCGGACGTAGTCGGCCACGAACGGGACGCTGTCGGCGCTCAGGCGGTGCGCTCGCAGCGGAGAACGGCGGAGCAGGGCGCTCAACCGCGCCTGCTTGGTCTTCAGGAAACCGACCCGTTCGGCGAAGGCCCGGACGTTGCGCAGGCCCGACACGACCAAGCGGTGTTCCACCGAGCCGTTGGGGCGTCGGTACGACCGGTGCACGGCGATCACGCCGAACTCGGCCAGCAGTTCCTGCAGCTGCGCGGCCAGCCCTGGGCTGTAGGTGCTGTACTGGACCGTGAACCCCTGGTCCGCCTCACGGCACCCGCCGTCGCCTTCGAACGCGGCCATGAGGAATGCGCGCTTGACACCCCAACCGCCGTTCCAGACGAACTCGGGAACGAACTTGTCCCGCGCCTGGTGACCGATGAACTCCGCGAGCGGGCTGTTCCGGAACGCCTCCATGCCCCCGGCGTAGTCCTGCACGTCGAGTTCGCAGATCAGCTTGCGGTCCCGACGGGTCTGCCGCTCCGAGACGTAGCGCTTGCCCCCGACCACCTGGTCGTACGCGTGCAGCACCTCGGAGAAGAAGTGCTCGTCGGTGTTGCTGAAGCCCGCACGCGTCTCACTGGCGAAGCCCTCCGACACCCACGCGCCCCCGAGCACGCCGAGCACGTACTCCTGGGCGGTCGGCACCACCTGTGACCAGGCGTTGCGCGCGACCGCCACCACGGCGCCGGGCTTGATCTCGTCCAACCGGCGCCACTGGAAGATCGGCACGCCCATCGGCGCTTCGAGGCACAGCACGAGGTGGTTCTCACTACCGCGCACCGAGAACCCGGACTTGGTGGTCATCCGGATCGTCGGGTGGACGCCCGAGTTGAAGACCTTGTCGACCCGGACCGCCTTGCCGTCCTTGTCCAACACCTCGAAATCCGCGTCCGCCTCGGAATCGGCGGGGAGGTTCACCAGGTCCGCGATCCGCGGGCTGCTGCCGTCGGCCAGCCGAATCCGGGTGTCACCCACCAAGCAGTACCGCGAGGCGGCCGGGCCGTCGTCCGGGGATCCGAAGTTCCCGTGCCCGTCGACCAGCGGGGTGTTCAGGGAGAAGTCCTGGGCCAGGCGGACCATCGCGTCGTAGATCGCGGTGTCGCCGTGGGGGTGGTACTTGCCCATGCAGTTGTGCACCACGAAACCGCCGACCACGAACGCGTGCTCGGGGCTCGCGACCTGGAGGTCGAACGTGGTGTCCGGTGCGACCGGCTCGACCGACACGACGTGCGGGAACGGCTGGTCGGCGGCGTTCCTGGCGGCGCGGATCACCTGCACGAGACCGTCCTGGCGCGGGCCGACGCCGGTCCAGCGCAGCAGCGCCACGGCGAGCGCGGCGGC
>NZ_JBFAAX010000796.1:0-1269 GCF_040639995.1 Actinosynnema sp. NPDC023658
CTCCACCTGACCGGTGACGGGGAACAGGCCGCGGTCCTTGTAGGACAGCAGGAGGTTCTCGTAGAACGAGGCGAAGTCGCTGACCACGCGCTGGACCTCGGCGCGGCTGGTGAGCACCGCGTACCCGTTCGCGGTCTCGCGCAGGGTGGTCGGCTTGACGTAGAGCAGCAGGTTCTTCGACGCGCCCCACAGGTCGGTGGTCAGCGTGGCGGTGAGCGCGGTGGCCGCGGTCGTGTACTGGAGTTGGCCGAACGTCGGGGTGAGCGCCCACGCGCCGGTGATGAGCAGGTCCGCGAGGTCGGAGACGGGCTTGGGGACGTTGTCGGAGAACACGTAGTTGTACGGCGCGACGACGTGCCGGGACGTGGCCGGTTTGGTCGGGGCCACGCTCCACGTCTTGAGCCACGGCTTGTCGGTGAAGGCGAACCAGATGGCCTCCACCCGGCCGGACTCGTCGAGGAAGCTCGCCAGCGTGCGGGTCGCGCCGCTGCCGGGCGGGGCGAACAGCTCGCTGGTGGGAATGTCGACCCGGCTCACGCAGCGCAGGTTGTGGTTGGCGCCCACGCGCAGGGTGACCTCGGTGAGGAACGCGCGGCCCACGTGGGTCAGCAGCGCGGCGCACTCCGGCTCGTCGCGGCTGAACGTGCGCAACCGGTACGCGCTGCCGTCCCACACGACGGCGGTCAGCGAGACGACCAGGTTGCTCAGCGAACCGTAGGTGTGGCCCGGCTGCCGCGTCTCCCCCACCGCCGGGACGGACGTGCCGTGGCCGTCGATCGCGAGCACGCCGCCCACGCTCAGGTCACCCGGCGCGGGGGTGTTGGTCACGCCCAAGCCCGCGTCCTCCAGGAACGCCAGCAGGTCGTCCATCGACGCGCCGGTCTGCACCCGCACCGCGTTCGGCAGCAGGCTCATCGCCTTGAGGTAGCGGGTGGTGTCGACCAGCACGACCCGGTCCGCGCCGGTGGTGCCGGGCGTGACGGTGAGCGGCGACCAGCCGTGCCGGAAACCGCGTGGCCGCAGGGTGAACCCCTGCGCGTGCGCCCAGTTCGCCAGGACCACGACGTCGGCCGGGGTGCGCGGGGCGCACGTCCACAGGTCGTCGGTGCGGATCTCCCCGGCCCAGTTCCGGTAGGCCTGCCGGTAGAGGTCGATGCCGGACGGGAACGACGGCGGCGGGTCGGCGGTCACCTCGCCCGCCGCCAGGGCGCCGACGGATCCAGTCGCCGTGCCGCCAGACGCCCTCGAACGTGGAGAAGTACGCCTCGC
>NZ_JBFAAX010000796.1:1279-2586 GCF_040639995.1 Actinosynnema sp. NPDC023658
AGGAACGCCATGGCGGTCGCCGGGACGCCCGCCACGCGACGGCCGTCGCGCCGAGGAAGCTGCGGCGGGAGAAGGGATTGCCGTACTGGCTCATGCGCTGAAGATAAGTCCGCCCCGGGTGTACTGCGCGGCCCCGCGCGGAGGTTGGGCCGAACAGCGCAGCGCGGGCGTCCCGGATGGTCGATCGGCGCGGGTGGGCAGCATCGAGGTCGTCGCGGACGGGCCGGTGGCGTTATGTTCCGTCGGTGGCGGAGATCCGGGGCACGTGCGACGAGCGGTTCGGTGCGGTGCGCGACGCTTTCGGTGCGGCGCTGGACGCGCACGACGTGGGCGCGTCGGTGGCGGTGCACCTGGACGGCGAGCCGGTGGTGGACCTGTGGGGCGGCCACGTCGACGCGGCCCGCACCAGGCCGTGGGAGCGCGACACCATCGTCAACGTCTGGTCCACCACCAAGACCATGGCGGCGTTGTGCGCGTTGGTCCTCGCGGACCGGGGCGTGGTCGACCTGGACGCGCCGGTCGCCCGGTACTGGCCCGAGTTCGCCGCCGAGGGCAAGGGCGGGGTGCTGCTGCGGCACGTGCTCGGCCACACGGCGGGTCTGCCCACGTGGACCGAGCCGATCACCGTCCCGGACCTGTTCGACTGGGAGGACGCGACGGCGCGGCTGGCGGCGCAGCCCGCGCGGTGGGCGCCGGGCGCGGTCGGGTGCTACCACCCGTTGACGCAGGGGTTCCTGCTGGGCGAGGTGGTCCGCCGGGTCACCGGTCGCGGCCTGGGCGCGTTCTTCGCCGACGAGGTGGCGGGCCCGCTGGGCGCCGACTTCCACATCGGCCTGCCCGCCGAGCACGACCACCGCGTCGCACCGGTGATCCCGCCGCCCGGTTCGGGGTCGTCGGGCGGCGCGGCCGGTTCGTCGGGCGCGGCGCCGGGGTTGCCGGGCGAGCGGCCCAACCCGCCGATCGTGGCGGAGGACGCGAACACGCCGGCGTGGCGACGCGCCGAGATCCCGTCCGCGGGCGGCCACGGCAACGCGCGCTCGGTGGCCCTGGTGCAGTCGGCGCTGGCGTGCGGCGGCGTGGCCGGCGGGGTGCGGCTGCTGTCGGAGGCCGGGTGCCGGCGCGTGCTGGAGGAGCAGTTCCGGGGCGTGGACCACTACCTCGACGTGCCGATCCGGTACGGCATGGGTTACCGCGTCGAGGGGCGCACGTGCTCCTGGGGCGGCTGGGGCGGTTCGGTGGTGGTGGTCGACCTGGACACGCGCATGACCGTCGCCTACGTGATGAACCAGATGCTCGACCAGGGCACG
>NZ_JBFAAX010000797.1:0-2582 GCF_040639995.1 Actinosynnema sp. NPDC023658
TTCTCCTTCGGTTCGTCGACGCGGCGTTCCCGCCGGGTCCGGTAGACCTCGGTCTCCAGGGCGTCGAGGTGGTGTTCCCAGTCGGCGGACAAGCCGGGCGAGGGCAGGGTGGGCGAGGACAGGTCGGGCGCACGGCCGGAGGCAGCAGCGCGATCGGGGGTAGCGCGGGCGACGGGGGCGGCAGGGCGGTCGGGGGCAGGGCGGTCGGGGGCAGGGCGGTCGGCAGAGGTAGGGCGGTCGGCAGAGGCAGAGCGGTCGGCAGAGGCAGGGCGGTCGACAGAGGCAGGGCGGTCGGCAGGGGTAGGGCGGGCGGCCGGGGTTGGGGCGAAGTCTGCGAGCCAGTGGAGCAGGGGTGTGAAGCGGGAGGCGTCCAGCACGTAGAACCGCTGCCTGCCCACGAGCTCGTCACGCACCAGCCCGCTCTCCCGCAGCACGCGCAGGTGCCGGCTCACCGCGGGGCGGCTGATCGCGAACCGCTCCGCGATCTGCCCGGCGGACAGCCGCACGTCGTCACGCAGCATCCCCAGGATCTCCCGCCGCACGGGGTCAGCGATGGCGCTCGCCACCTCGTCCACGCCGGGAAGCGTAACCAGTGGGTTACGCGTTACGCAAGATCCTCCAGGAACGCGGTCAGCGCACGCCGGTACGGCTCGACCGTCGCGAGGTCGGCGTACTCGTCCGGCCCGTGCTGCCCGTCCCCGCCCACGCCGAAGATCTCCGCGTCGATCCCCCGCTGGAAGAAGAACCGCGAGTCGGCCGCACCGTGCTTGCGCAGCAGGTCGCCCGAGTAGCCCTGGGCGCGGGCGGCGCGCTGGAGCGCCAGGAGGTCGGGACCGTCGGGGTCGGCCCGGTGCGGCGGCTCGAAGTGGTCGACCTCGGCCGTGACGCCGGGCGGGCACAGGGAGGTGAAGTGGGCGGCGACCTCGTCCGCGGTGCGGCCGGTGAAGTCGGTGTCCTCCGGCGGGAACCGGACGTCCAGCCACGCGGTCGCGTCCGCGGGCACCTGGTTGAGCGCCTGGTTCTCCGACGAGATGCGAGCGACGTTCACGGTGGTCCGCCACTCCTCCCCCGTCGCCACCGAGTACGCGGCGAGCACCGCGTCCACCGCCCGCACGACCTTGACCAACGCGTTGTCGCCCAGCCACTGGTAGGCGCTGTGCGCCGCACGCCCGACCGCGCGCAGCCGCACGGTGACCAGCCCCTTCGACTCGGCCACGACGCGCCGCGCGCTGTGCTCCCCGATCACCACGAACGACGCCGTCACGCCCTGCTCCAGCTGGTGCAGGGTGCCGTCGCGCCCGCCGACCTCCTCGTCGGTCACGAGCTGGAGCCCGATCGGGTACGGCAACCGGGCGGCGGTGTCCCGGAACACCGAGGCGAGCACCAGGGCGGACAGCTTCATGTCCTGCGCGCCGCGGGCGATGAGCCGGTCGCCGTCACGGCGTGGTCGGAACTGGTCGTCCGTGCCCGGCACCACGTCCAGGTGAGCGTTGAAGATCACCCGGAAGTGCGGGCGGTGATCGCCGGCGTGGACGAGCGCGCTCGGTTTGCCGCCCGACTCGAACCGCTCCACGGTGAAGCCCGGTCCGACGACGTCGAGCACGAAGTCCAACGCCCGGCGCAGGTCGTCCGGCCGGTCGGCGGTCGAGCGGATGCCGAGCAGCTGCTCGGTCAGCGGCAGCAGGTCCATCCCGCCATCGTGCCCCCACTGCGCCGGTCGGCCGGTCATGACGCGTCCGGCACCACTTCGTCGACACCGTCCACAGCGGACGGACAGCGCGGGCGGGCGCGCAGCTCGACCAGGGCCACCACCAGGGCCAGCGACACCGCCAGCGTCGCGCCACCGACCGAGATCGACACCGCCACCGGGAAGTCCCACTCGGACGCGGCCAGCACGGTGTAGAACACGCCGGTCAGCGCCGCCGTGCCGATCGCCGCGCCGATGCGCTGCCCGGTCTGCAACGCACCTCCGGCCGCGCCCGCCATCGACACCGGCACGTGCCGCAGCGTCAACGTGGTGTTCGGCGCGATCACCCACCCGCCACCGATACCCGCGACCAGCAGCGCGGGCGCGACCAGCCACCCGGCGACGTGCGGGTGCGCCAACCGCAGCACCACCGCCGTCACCGCCAGCCCTGTCACCACCAGGACCAACCCGGTGACGGTCAGCTTGCGACCCCACCTCTCGACCAGGCGTCCGCCGATCACCGCGGACGCCGCCGACCCCACCGCGAACGGCGTCACGGCCAGCCCGGACTGAAGCGGCGTGTAGTCGAGGCCGAGCTGGAAGTAGAGCGCGAACACCAGCCAGATGCCGGAGAACCCGACGAAGTACACCATCCCGAGCAGCGCGCCGGTGCCGTAGCCGGGTGTGCCGGTGAACAGTCGGATGTCGAGCATCGGGCTGTGGCCGCGCGCGGCGACCTGGCGTTCCCACCGCACGAAGAGCACGAGCAGCGCCACGCCCAGCCCGAACAGCCACCACAGCTCGGCCAGGCCGCCCGCCTCGGCCAGCACCAGCGGCAGCATCACGGCCAGCACACCCGTGCCGAGCAGGGCCGCGCCGACCAGGTCGAGGTGAC
>NZ_JBFAAX010000798.1:0-2581 GCF_040639995.1 Actinosynnema sp. NPDC023658
GCCGGTTGGGCAACGACGTGACGGGGACGGACCCGGAGTTGCAGGGGTTGGGTGCGCAGCTGGGTGCGACGCAGGTGTTGTTGGACGGGGAGATCGTGGCGTTGGAGGGTGGGCGGCCGACTTTCGGTGCGTTGCAGCAGCGGATGCACGCGTCGGCGGCGCAGGCGCGGCGGTTGGCGGGTCGGGTGCCGGTGACGTTCCTGGTGTTCGACGTGCTGCACCTGGACGGCTCCCCCACTGTGGAGTTGCCGTATGCGCGGCGTCGTGAGCTGTTGGAGGGGCTGGGGATCAGGGGTGCGCACTGGTTGACGCCGCCGGTGTTCCCGGGTGAGGGGGCGGCGGTGGTGGCGGCGAGCCGTGAGCAGGGGTTGGAGGGGGTGGTGGCGAAGCGGCTGGATTCGCGGTACGTGCCGGGTCAGCGGTCGCCGCAGTGGGTGAAGGTGACGGCGGTGGCGACGCAGGAGGTGGTGGTCGGGGGGTGGCGGCCGGGTGCGGGCAAGCGTGGGGGTTGGGTGGGTGTGTGTTTGTGGGCACCCCGGTCGGGGGTGGGGGGTTGGGTGTTCGGGGGGTGGGTGGGGACGGGGTTCGACCGGGCGGAGTTGGAGCGGTTGACGGCGCGGTTGTCGGTGTTGGGGGTGGAGCGGTCGCCGTTCGTGTCGGAGGTGCCGCGGGAGCGGGCTCGGGGTGCGCGGTGGGTGCGTCCGGAGTTGGTGGGTGAGGTGGCGTTCCGGCAGTGGACGGCGGACGGTCGGTTGCGGTTCCCGACGTGGCGGGGGTTGCGGCCGGACCGGGTGCCCGGGGAGGTGCGGCGGGGTGGCGTCTGACGCGGTGGTGCAGGTGCAGGGGCGTCGGTTGAAGCTGACGAACCTGGACAAGGTGCTGTACCCGGAGGTGGGGTTCACCAAGGCGGAGGTGCTGGACTACTACACGCGGATCGCGCCGGTGTTGTTGCCGCACGTGGCGGGTCGGCCGATGACGTTGCGGCGGTACCCGAACGGGGTGGACGGGAAGTCGTTCTTCGAGAAGAACGCGCCGTCGCACGCGCCGGAGTGGGTGCGCACGGTGCGGGTGGGGACGCCGGGGTCGTCGCGGGGTGCGGAGTACGCGGACTTCGTGGTGGTGGAGGACTTGGCGACGTTGGTGTGGTTGGCGAACCTGGCGGCGTTGGAGTTGCACGTGCCGCAGTGGTCGGTGGGTGCGCGGGGTGCGCGGCACTCCCCCGACCTGGTGGTGTTCGACCTGGATCCGGGTGAGCCGGCGACGGTGGTGGAGTGCTGCCGGGTGGCGTGCCGGGTGCGGGAGGTGTTGGAGGCCGACGGGTTGTCGCCGGTGGTGAAGACGAGCGGGTCGAAGGGGTTGCAGGTGTACGCGGCGGTGTCGGTGTCGTCGCCGGAGCGGACGTCGGAGTACGCGAGGGGTGTGGCGCAGCGGTTGGCGGGTGAGTCGCCGGACGAGGTGGTGTGGCGGATGGCGAAGGCGCAGCGCACGGGGAAGGTGTTGATCGACTGGTCGCAGAACAACCCGGCGAAGACGACGGTGGCGCCGTACTCGTTGCGGGCGCGGGCGCGGCCGTCGGTGTCGACGCCGGTGACGTGGGAGGAGGTGGAGTCGTGCCGGGAGGTGGAGGACCTGGTGTTCCTGGCCGACGAGGTGCGGGAGCGGGTGGGGTCGGTGGGCGACCTGTTCGGGGTGGGAAAGGCGGTGCGGTTGTCGCGGTAGGCGTCGTATCCTGGCCGACTGCCTGTCGGAGGGATGATCATGAGGCGTGAGGCGAGTTCGCACGAGGAGATCCGGGCGGCTTGGGTGCAGGAGCCGCCGAGGTTGGACTCGACGGTGCACCTGGCCGAGTACGACCCGGCGTGGCCGGGGTTGTACGAGCGGGAGGCCGCGCGGGCGGTCGTTGCTGGGGGCGCAGGTGTTGGTGTTGGAGCACGTGGGGTCGACGTCGGTGCCGGGGTTGGCGGCGAAGCCGATCGTGGACATGCTGCTGGTGGTGCCGGATCCGGCGGAGGAGTCGCGGTACGTGGCGCCGTTGGAGGCGGCGGGGTACCGGTTGGTGATCCGGGAGCCGGAGTGGCACGAGCACCGGGCGTTGAAGGGGCCGGACACGAACATCAACCTGCACGTGCACCCGCCGTCGAGTCCGGAGATCGCGCGGATGCTGGCGTTCCGGGACCGGTTGCGGTCCGATGAGGCGGATCGGGTGTTGTACGAGCGGACGAAGCGGGAGTTGGCGGCGCGGACCTGGACCTACATCCAGGAGTACGCGGATGCGAAGAGCGCGGTGGTGGACGACATCATGAGCCGCGCCTGACGCCCTTCCCCCTGTTCCGCTCCCCCGTGTCCGGCTTCTCCCTGTCCGACTCCCCTGGGTCCGACTCCCCCGCGTCCCGCTCCCCTGGGTCCGGTCGACGCGTCCGCTGACGCCGCTGTCCCCGGGTGTCCGGTCGGTGTGCCGCCGTGTGCCCGGTGGGGTGTGGCGGGCGGGTGGAATCCGGTCGGGTGTGGCGGGTGGGTGCGGGAGGATGCGCGGGTGCGGTTCGGGGTGTTGGGTCCGATGTCGGTGCGGCGTGCGGACGGG
>NZ_JBFAAX010000799.1:0-2580 GCF_040639995.1 Actinosynnema sp. NPDC023658
GGCACGCAGGTGCTGCGCCGACTGTCGGGCCACTTCGTGCGCGTGGCCGAGCAGGCACTGGCGGACGCCGGCGTGGAGAAGCAGCACCTCGACGCGTTCATCCCGCACCAGAGCTGCGACGGCATCACCGATGCGCTGGTGGCCGGCCTCGCGCTGCCTGCCCACGTCGCCGTGGCCAGGGGCGTCGGGCACGCGGGGACCGGTGCCGGCACGTCCGTCCCGCTGGCCATGCGCCACCTGCTCGACTCCGGTGGCGTCACCCCCGGAGGGTCGGCCCTGCTGCTGGGCTTCACCGCGGGCATGACCTGCGCGACGCAGGTGGTCCGGTTGCCGGTGGGGCAGCCGGTCGCCCGACCGACGACCCGCCTGCACGTCCTGCGGTGCGCCCGGGACGTCATCGGTGAACTGGCCCCGACCGCCCCGGTGGGCCTGGACACGTCCTTCACCACCGACCTCGGCGCCGACGCGTTGTTCGTGGCCGAGGTGGTCACCGAGATGGAGTCCAGGCTCGGCTGCCGCATCCCGGACGACGTGCTGCGCGAGGTGCGCACGGTGCGCGACCTGGTCGACCACCTGGCACCCGAGAGAACCGCCTGACGGCAGGGATCATTGATGACCACCACAGTGACCGTGGCGTCGATCGACGACGCCCTCGGACCCGGCGCGCAGCGCTTCTTCGGCTCCGGTTACAAACGCGTCTCCCAGAGCCTGGCGGACCTGAGGCCCACCGCCGGTGGGCTCACCGCCGCGGCCTCGATCCGCTACCCGCCGGACTGGTCCCGCAAGTCCCGCGACGCCGAACTGGTCCCGCACCTGAGCACCATCGACGCGCTCGTGCTCGGCGTCCGCCTGGTCGAGACGCACCTCGTCCACACCTTCCGGCTCACCGCGCGGCAGCGCACCCGGATGTGGTTGCGGCGCTGCACGATGAAGTCGGGTGCCGCGCCGCAGGAGCAGTTGGCGGACTTCACCGTCGAGGTCCGGCTCGTCGAGACCCGGCGCGATCCCGACGCGTTGTGCGGCAACGTGTCCCGGTTCGACTGCCGGATCGGTCGGATCAAGGTGCCATACGAGGTGGAGCACCCCGGCGCCGAGCCGTTCCCGGCGGGCGGTGACATCGGCGCGGAGGCGTCGACCGGTTCGCGGTACTGGGTCGACGGCTACAAGGAGCGCGTCCACCACATCGGCAACCTGCTCGTGGACGTCGAGGCCCGTCGCGCCGAGGCCGGTGTCGCGGTCGTCCCCGCCGCGCGGGCGGACGTGGACCTGGCCGCGGCCTACGACCCGGCCCTCACGATGGTCGACTGCACCGTGGTGATGGCCCAACTCGCCCAGGCGCTGCTGTACCGGGTCGACGGCATCGAACGCGGACGCAGCAACACGCTGTGGATGCGCCGCATCGACATGGCGGCGCCCACGCCGTACCAGCCGCTGGCCAACCCGTTCACCATCTCGACCACCGTCGTCCGCGACCGCCTGCTGAGCCTCGCCGGCGGGACGTGGCGCGCGTCCGACTTCGTCGGTGACTGCCAGGGGTTCCACGTCGCCTACTCGCTAGCCCACCAGTTGCCCACCACTCAGGGGGAACAGCAGTGAAACTGGCCATCTCGGGTACCTACTCATCCGGCAAGACCACCACGTCCATCGCGCTGTCGCACCTGACCGGGATCCCGCGCACGCACGCCAAGACGATGCGGGAGATCCTGCCCGAAGCGCTGCCGGGCAAGCGGTTGGAGGAGTGCACGGCCCCGGAGCTGTTCCAGCTCGGGATGCGCCGCTACGCCGAGCGGGCGGTGCACGAGAGCCACCTCCCGGGCGGCTTCATCTCCGACGGTTCCTCCATCCACGAGTGGGTCTACGGCAAGGTCCGCCTCTAGGTGGGGATCAACCCCGGCGACGAGCCGGGTCCGCCCGCCGACCCGACCGGTGAGCTCCGCTTCTTCGCGGAAGTCATCGACAACATGGGTGCGGTCGTGAAGCAGCACGCCAAGCGCACCTACGACGCGTTCGTGCACCTGCCCGTCGAGTTCCCCTTGGTCAGCGATGGCCACCGGCCGGTGTCGGAGCGGTTCCGGGCGCTGTCCGACGAGCTGCTGCTGAGCACGCTCGACGAGTACCGCATCCCCTACCACGTGGTCGGCGGCACGATCGAGGACCGCCTGACCCGCATCGTGGACGCCTTCGGCTTCCCCACCGTGCGCACCGTCGCGGAGGCCGTGTCGCTGGCCGAACGCGACATCGCCGCGACCAACACCGCCGACGAGGTCGACCGGACGACCGGACACGACGCCGCCGAAGGTGCCGCCACCGGGAACACCGTGACCACAGGGAGAAGATCATGAGCACCGACCTGCACGCCGAAGCGGTGAAGCTGCTGTTCGAGCCGGTCACCATCGGCGGGATGGCGCTGCCCAACCGGATCGTGATGGCACCGATGACCCGGGAGCGCTCCCCCGGCGGCGTACCCGGCCCGGACGTGGCCGCCTACTACGCGCGGCGGGCGGCCAACAACGTCGGCCTGGTCATCACGGAGGGCACCACCGTGGGGCACCCGGCGGCGGCGGCCAGTGCGAACGTGCC
>NZ_JBFAAX010000800.1:0-2576 GCF_040639995.1 Actinosynnema sp. NPDC023658
CTGCTCGACCTCCGCTCCGGTCGTCGTGAGGACGCGCAGCCCGGCGATCGCCGCCGAGGAGACGGCTTCCGCCACGAGCGCGGACTTGCCGATGCCGGGTTCACCGCGCAGCAGGACGCCGTTGCGGCCACGCGGTCCGCCGACGAACTCCGCCAGCACCTTCAGCTCCGCGTCCCGCCCGAGCAGCGGCATCACCGCACTCCCAACCGCGACGGCCGCAGCGGCGGGTTGCCGCGCTGCCGCGCGCGGTGGGCCAGCGCCTTCATCTTGTTGCCGCACGTGGTCATCGCGCACCACTCCCGGCGGAAGCCCCGGGACGAGTCCACGTAGACCTGCGTGCACCCCGGACGACCGCACTCCTTGAGCAGGTCGGCCGCCGGGCCACCGAGGACCTCCACCGCGCGGCGGGCCACCGACGACAGCGCCTGCTCCGCCGTGGCCACCCGCACCAGCCCGTCCGCCGTGAGTCGGGGCACGACCGGGGGTCGGGCCGCCACCTCGTTGAGCAGGGCGACGGACGCGGGGTCGTCGCGCTCCCCGACGATGCGGCCGCTGACGAGGTCGTAGACCGCTTCGCGGAGGGCCAGGGCGGTGGCGAGGTCGTCCTCGTCGGCCGGCGCGGTGTCGGCGACCCCGGATTCGAGGAACCACGCGTCGAGCGCGCGTGGGCCGTCCAGCATCTCGCTCGGCTCGGGGTTCCGCCTGGCCCGGAGGGTGCCGACGAAGTCGAGCGCGAGGTCCCCGCAGGGGAAGGCGTGCCGCTGCATCACGTAACCAGTCTGACAGGTTATGGATGGTGCTGCCCAGTCATAACCGGTTTGACAGGTTATGGATTGTCGTGCGAAGGTCTTCCGGTCGTCACTCGGACGGGCCCGGTCACGGGCTCGACGGCTCCCTCACCGCCCGCACGCGTCGTGCGAGCGCACTCCTGGCCCACGTTGGGGCCACGCAGAACCATGGGGAAGTCGATGAGATCCTGGACGAAACTCCTCGCGGCCGCCGTGCCGCTGATCGCGCTGCTGCCGGTGGTGACGGCCTCGGCCGCGCCCGCCGGGCAGGCGGTCGGCGCGACCACGTGCGCTCCGGTGCCCGTCTCCGCCCCCGCGGGTGCGCGGGTCGAGTCGGTGCTGGCCGAGCACCGGCCGGGCGGGACCGTCACGTTCCCGCCGACGCCGTTCTCGGCGCCGGCGCCCATCACGGACGTGCCCGCGTACTGCGAGATCACGGTCACCCTCACCCACGACGGCGACGACCACGTCGCGGTGGCGGTCGCCCTGCCGGACACCGGCTGGACCGGCCGGCTGCAAGCCGTCGGCGGGAGCGCCTACACCGCCGGGGACTTCGGCGCACCGCTGGTGCAGGCCGTCAAGGACGGCTACGCCGGGGTGACGACCGACGCGGGCGTGCCGCTGACGTTCCTCGACACCGGCTGGGTCCTGACCCCCGGCGGCGGAACGCTGCTGACGAACTTCGCGACCCGCTCGGTGCACGAGTCCGCCCTGATCGGCAAGGCCGTCACCCGGGCGTTCTACGGACGGCCGGTGTCGTACTCCTACTGGAACGGCTGCTCGACCGGCGGGCGCCAGGGCTACTCGGAGGCGCAGCGCCACCCGCACGACTTCGACGGCGTCCTGGCCGACGCCCCGGCGGTCGACTGGGCGCGGTTCGCGGTCGCGACCCTGTGGCCGCAGACCGTGATGTACAACGACCGGCACTTCCCGAGCACCTGCGTCCTCGACGGGTTCCGCCGGGCCGCGATCACGGCCTGCGACCCGCAGGACGGCGTCACCGACGGGATCGTCGACCGGCCGGACGAGTGCGGCTACGACCCGCGCACCCTGGTGGGCGCCACCGTGACGTGCGGCGGCCGGGAGGTCACCGTGACGGCCGAGGACGCGGAGGTCGTGCGCAAGATCTGGGCCGGCCCGACCGACGCGCGCGGCCGGAGCCTGTGGGCCGGGCTGCCGAAGGGCGCGGACTTCGCCTGGCTGGCCGGGACGGCGGTCGACGAGGACGGCACCCCGTCGTCCCCCGGTTTCCCGGTCGCCGTCGGCTGGGTGCGGTCCTTCCTGGAGGAGCAGCCCGCCTTCGACACCTCCACGATCACCTACGAGCGGTTCACCGAGCTGTTCCGGCAGTCGGTGCGGGAGTACGACGAGGTGATCGGCACCTCGGACCCGGACCTCGGTGCGTTCCGGCGCGCGGGCGGCAAGCTGATCACGTTCGTCGGCACGGCCGACCAGCTGATCCCGCCCGGCGGCACCCTGGCGTACCGCGACCGGGTGGAACGGCGGCTGGGCGGCGCCGACCGCGTCAACGACTTCTACCGCCTGTTCCTCGCGCCGGGCGTGGAGCACTGCGGTGGCGGCAAGGGCGCGGTCCCGACGAACGCGCTGGGCGCGCTGGTCGACTGGGTCGAGCACGGCGAGGCGCCGGCGACCCTGCCCGCCGCCACGGCCGACGGCACCCGGACCCGCGACCTGTGCCCCTACCCGCAGGTCTCGCGGTACGACGGCCGCGGTGACACGGCGGTCGCGTCGAGCTACCGCTGCACCGGACGCCGTTGACCCGCACAC
>NZ_JBFAAX010000801.1:0-2574 GCF_040639995.1 Actinosynnema sp. NPDC023658
GGGGATGCCGTTCCCGCCGCGTCGGCGGCGGGCGTCAACGGCTTCACCGCGGGCAACGCCGCGATCGGGTCGGTGGACCTGGCCGGCACGTGGAGCTTCACGCCGGCGGGCCGGTCGACGACGTCGATCACCGTGCCCGGGGGCGGTTGGTACAAGCAGGGCTTCACCGACGTGAACGAGGCGACGTACTCGCGGACCGTGACCGTGCCGGACTCGGGTGAGCCGCAGTCGGCGTGGATCGAGTTCGGCGCGGTGAACCACCAGGCGACGCTGTCGGTGGACGGACGGGTCGTCGCCACCAGGACGACCGCCTTCACCCCGTCGAACTTCGACATCACCGCGTTCGCCGCACCCGGCACCACGCACACGATCAGCGTGGCGGTGAAGGGGCGCGGGGCGTTGAAGAACAGCGCGGGCAAGTACCTGGTGCCCGTGGCCGCCGACTGGTCGGAGGCCGTGCCGCAGGGCATCTTCCGCTCGGCGTTCCTGCGGACGTACCCGGCGGTGCACGTCAGCGACGCGTTCATCCGCACGTCGGTGGCGAACCAGAGCCTCACCTACGACGTCTCCGTGACGAACACCTCCGCCGTCGCCCGGTCGGTGACCCTGACCGGCTCCCTCGCCTCGGACGGCAACGGCACGTCCACCTACCCGGCCCTGCCCAGCCGAACGGTCAGCGTCGCCGCGCGTTCGACGGTCAAAGTGACGGTCGGCCCGATCGCGTGGAACCTGGGCACGTCCTCGTACTGGTGGCCGAACGTGCCCTACCGGGCGGGGTACCGGGCACAGCTGCACCGGCTGTCGGTGCACGCGGCCACCGACGACGGGCGCACCAGCGACGCCACGTACCGGTTCGGGTTCCGCGAGAGCACGCAGAACGGCGAGTACTTCTACCTCAACGGCGTGCGCGTGAACTACCGCGGCGACAACCTCCAGGGCGCGGACTACGACCGGGTCGTCAACGGCGGGAAGGGCGACGCCTACGACACGCTGCCCGGGTTCCTGCCGCCGTCACCGGGCAACCCCGGCTGGCCGCAGGCCGTCGACAACTACCAGCGGCTCAACTACAACGTCGTGCGGGTGCACCAGGTGCCGCCCAGCCCCTACATGCTGGACGTGGCCGACGAGATGGGCCTGATGGTCATCGACGAGGGCGGGATCCGAGGCGGTTCGGAGGACTTCGTCGGCGGGCACGACAACATGGTCGACCACGACCGCGCGCTGACCCTGCGGGACCGCAACCACCCCGCGGTCGTCCGCTGGAGCCAGGCCAACGAGCCGAGCTTCAGCAACGACTCCGAGCAGTTCGAGCAGGACCTCTACGCGGCGATGAACGGCAACGACGGCACCCGGCCGATCAGCATCGACGCCGCGCCCGGCGCCGACTCGCCCAGCCGGTACCCGAACATGAACTACTCCAACTTCGCCGTGTTCGCGCACTACATCGACGGCACCGGCCAGTACGGCGAGCGGGTGCAGGTCGTGGCCGGTCGGCCCGACGGCGAGGGCGAGTACATCTGGCCGAAGTGCAACACCAGGCAGGGCTTCGAGTGGTTCGCCACGGCCACGGCGGCCAAGCGCGGCAAGGGTGCCAACGACCTGCGCCCGTACACCCTGCTGTCGGCCTGGGTCGGCGTCGTGCCCGGCGTGCGGACCACCGACCTCACCCCGGAGGAGGGTGGACGCCCCCTCTACGGCGCGGACAACCTGCCCGACCCCTGGAGCAACAGCCAGGTCCAGCGGGTGCAGGCCGCGTTCAACCCGGTCGCCGCGATCGACCTGCCCTACTGGTCGGCCTCCGGCGTCTCGGACTCCAACGGCACCTTCCCCCTGCCGGCCGCCGTGCCGTCCTACCCGGCCAACACCGCGGTGAACCGGACCATCACCGTGTTCAACGACGACTTCGCCGACACCACCGTGGACTTCGCCTGGAGCGCCCGGCTCGACAGCCCCGACGGCGCGGTGGTCGCGTCCGGCAGCGCGGCCCTCACCGTCCCGCTGGGGTCGCGGGTGACCCACCCCGTCTCCTTCACCACCCCCGCGAGCGGCTCGCGGGTCTACCTCGTCGTGTCGACCGCCAAGTCCGGCACGACGACGTTCAGGGACGCCGTCGAGTACTTCACGCTGGGCGGAGGGAGCACCGGCCCCACGCCGGGCACCTACCGCGTGGACAACCGCAACAGCGGCAAGCCGCTCGCCATCGCCGGCAACTCCACGGCCGACGGCGCCAAGGCGGTGCAGCAGACCGGGAACGCGACCTGGACCGTCAGCACCGCCCCGGACGGCACCTACACGCTGCGCTACACCGCGAGCGGCAAGATGCTGGACGTCAACGGCTCCTCCACCACGGCCGGACTGCAGTTGCAGCAGTGGACCGCCAACGGCGGCACGAACCAGCAGTGGTACCTGCGGCCCACCGGTGACGGGTACTACTCCATCGTGAACCGCGCCAGCGGCCTGGCCGCCGACGTGTACGGCCAGGCGACCACCGACGGTGCCCAGGTCGTGCAGTGGACCGCCAACAACGGCACCAACCAGCAGTGGAAGCTGACGCCGAGCTGAGCCGGTGCCACA
>NZ_JBFAAX010000802.1:0-2572 GCF_040639995.1 Actinosynnema sp. NPDC023658
TGGGCGTTCGGCGCGGGCGAACGGGGGCTGGCCGCGGCGACGCTGGTCTCGCTGGTCGGCGCGCAGGTCACCTCGTACGTGAAGGCGCGCGCCGAGGCGTCCGGCCTCTCCGCCGACGGCGGCCTGGCCGAGCGCGCCGAGCGGTTCATCGTGTGCCTGGTCGGCGTCGGTCTGCACGGGCTGGGCGTGCCCTACATCCTGCCGGTGGCGCTGTACCTGCTGGCCGCGCTCGTGACGATCACCGTCGTGCAGCGCGTCCTGGCCGTGAGCCGCGCCGCGAAGGAGCTGGGGCCGTGAAGGCGCGGGACGTGAAGGACGGGCTCGCCGCCCTCGGCTACGCCGCCGGGTGGCGGGTGGTGCGGCTGCTGCCGGAGAAGGTGGCGCGGGCGCTGTTCGACGCGGTCGCGGACCGGGCGGCCCGGCGCGGCGGCGGTGGCGTGCGGCAGCTGCGGGCGAACCTGCGCCGCGTCGTGCCGCGCGCCGGCGAGGCGGAGCTGGACGAGCTGGTGCGGCTGGCGGTGCGCTCGTACGCGCGGTACTGGCGCGAGGCGTTCCGGCTGCCGTCGCTCGACCTCAAGGCCGTGTACGCCGAGCTGGACCGCACGTTGAGCGGCGCGGAGAACCTGGACGCGGCACTGGCCGAGGGCCGGGGCGTGGTGACCGCCCTGCCGCACTGCGGCAACTGGGACATGGCGGGCGTCTGGTTGGTCGAGCACTGCGGCACGTTCACCACCGTCGCGGAACGGCTCAAGCCCGAGTCGCTGTACCAGCGGTTCATCGCGTTCCGGGAAGGCCTCGGGTTCGAGGTGGTGCCGCTGACCGGCGGCGACCGCAACCCGGCGCTGGTGCTCGCGGAGCGGCTGCGCGCGAACCAGGTCGTCTGCCTGCTGGCGGACCGGGACCTGACCGCGGGCGGCGTGCCCGTGACGTTCTTCGGCGAGCGCACGCTGATGCCCGCCGGTCCCGCGCACCTGGCCGCGACCACCGGCGCGGCGCTGCTCCCGGTCGGCATGTGGTTCACCGAGGACGGCTGGGGCATCCGCATCCACCCGCCGATCAAGGTCTCCGGCACGGCGGGCGTCGCCGCCGCGACCCAGCAGATGGCCGACGTGTTCGCCGCCGACATCGCCGCCCACCCGACCGACTGGCACATGATGCAGCAGCTGTGGCTGGCCGACCTGCCGGAGAGCAGGCAGAAGGCGCTGCGCCGGGTGCTGGCCCGCCGGGGGGAGTCCGCGTGAGGGTCGGCATCGTCTGCCCGTACTCCTTCGAGGTCCCCGGAGGCGTGCAGGCGCACGTGGTCGACCTGGCGCGCGCCCTGCGCGGCCTCGGGCACGAGGTGGAGGTGCTCGCGCCCGCGGACGACGACACGCCGGTGCCGGAATTCGTCACTTCGGCCGGCCGCGCGGTCGGCATCCCGTACAACGGATCGGTGGCGAGGCTGTCGTTCGGACCGGTGTCGTTCACCCGCGTCCGCAGGTGGATCGCGGAGCACGACTTCGACGTGCTGCACCTGCACGAGCCGACCGCGCCGTCGCTGTCGATGCTGGCGCTGATGGTGGCGGACGGGCCGATCGTGGCCACCTTCCACACCTCCACGCCGCGCTCGAAGATGCTGTCGGCGTTCCAGGTGGTGCTCCAGCCGTTCCTGGAGAAGATCACCGCTCGCATCGCGGTGTCCGCGCTGGCCAGGCGCGTGCAGGTGGAGCACCTGGGCGGTGACGCGGTGGAGATCCCCAACGGGGTCGACGTCGGCTTCTTCGCCGACGCGGCGCCGCTGGACGGTTACCCGCGCCCCGGCGGCACGGTCGGGTTCGTCGGCCGGTTCACCGAACCGCGCAAGGGCATGCCGGTGCTGCTGGAAGCGTTCCGCCGGCTCGACCTGCCCGACGTGCGGCTGCTGGTGGTGGGGCGCGGCGACGAGGACGAGCTGCGCAAGCAGGCCGGACCGGAGCTGGCGTCGCGGATGGTGTTCCTCGGCATGGTGGACGACGAGACGAAAGCGCGCGCTCTGCGCAGCGTGGACGTCTACTGCGCCCCCAACACCGGCGGCGAGAGCTTCGGGATCATCCTCACCGAGGCGATGTCGGCCGGTGCGGCGGTGGTGGCCTCCGACCTGGACGCGTTCCGCCGCGTGCTGGACGACGGCAAGGCCGGCGTGCTGACCCCGGTCGGTGACCCGGTCGCGCTGGCCGCGGCGTTGCGGGACCTGCTGACCGACCAGGAGCGGCGGGCCGACCACGTGGACGCGGCGCGGCAACGCGTGATGACGTTCGACTGGTCGGTGGTGGCGAACCAGGTGCTGCGGGTGTACGAGAGCGCCATGGCGGCTGATCCTCGTCGGGTGGGTGAGGCGTGACCAGTTCCGGCGTCGCGACGACGTTCCTGGTGCTGCTGGCACTCGCCGTGCTGGTGGGGCCGTGGACGTTGGGCACGGCCAACCGGCTGGACCGGCTGCACGTGCGCACGGACGCGGCCTGGGCGGCGCTCGACGCGGCCCTGGCGCGGCGCGCGGTGGTAACCCGGGCGGTGGCGGCGGGGGGCGGCAAGCCCGAGGTGCGCGCGGCGGCGG
>NZ_JBFAAX010000803.1:0-1206 GCF_040639995.1 Actinosynnema sp. NPDC023658
CGCCGGGCACGTGCTGGCCCGGCGGTGGTGAGGCGGACGCTGCGGCCGTGCGGCTCCAGCAACCGCTGCCCGGCCTCCCGCTCCAGCTTGGCGAGCTGCTGGGACACCCCGGACGGGGTCACGTGCAGCGCCGTGGCCGCCGCCGCGACCGTCCCGTGCGTCGCCACGGCGTGCAGCGCGCGCATCCGCTCCAGACCGAACACGGAAGCGATGCTACCGAGTTCCGTGCAAGAACATTCGCTTGTCCTTGACGGTCGTGCGGTCGAGGCTGGGTGCGTGACCAGCACCGAAGCACGTCCGGCGGGGACGCTCCCCGCGGCGCGGCGCGTCAACCCGGCCCTGCTCGCCGCCGCGGGCAGCTTCTGCATCGCCCTCTCGTCGGTGTTCATCAAGGTGTCCGGGACCAGTGGCAGCACCAGCGCGTTCTGGCGCTGCCTGATGTCGCTGCCGGTGCTGCTGGCGCTGGTGTGGTGGGAGCGCAGGCGTGGCACCGCACGCCGCCGGGTGCTGCTCCCGCTGCTGGCCGGGATCGGGCTGGGCGTGGACTTCGTCCTGTGGGGCGACGCCATCGGGCTCGTGGGCGCCGGTGTGGCCACGGTGATCCTGTCGGTGCAGGTGGTGATCGTGCCCGCGGTGGCGTTCTTCGTGCACGGCGAGCGGCCGTCGAAGCGGTTCGTGGTGGCGGTGCCGGTGCTGCTGGGCGGCATCGTGCTGGCGGGCGGCCTGGCCGGGACGCCCGCGTTCGGCCCGGACCCGGTGCTGGGCGCGGTGCTCGCGCTGGGCGCGGGCGTCGGCTACGCCGCCTACCTGCTGCTGATCCGGCACAGCACCGGGTCCGGCGCGCGCGAGCACACGTTGAGCTTGGCCACGGTGTCGGCGGGCGCGGTCGCCGTGGCCATCGGCGTGCCCACCGACCGGCTGGACCTCACGCCGGGCTGGTCCGCGCTCGGCTGGCTGCTGGCGCTCGCGCTGGTCGGGCAGGTGGTGGGCTGGATGCTGATCTCCACGGCGCTGCCCAGGATGTCCAGCTCCACCGGCGCGACGCTGATGCTGCTGCAGCCGGTGGCCGCCATCCTGCTCGGCATCGTGCTGCTCGGTGAGCGGCCGAGCGCCTTGCAGCTGGCGGGCTGCCTCGTCGTGCTCGGGTCGGTGGCGTTCGTCGGCAAGTCCCGGCGCTGACCCGGCATCGCCCCAGCAATGCGGAGA
>NZ_JBFAAX010000803.1:1216-2567 GCF_040639995.1 Actinosynnema sp. NPDC023658
CATCAGGGGCATGACACTCACCAGCGTGGCCCGCGCCCTGCCGATCGCCTTGGTCGCCCTGCTCCTCGGCGGTGGGTCGCCCGGGCCGACACGTACACGGCGCGGTTCCAGGGTGACGGCAGCAGCGACTTCGGGTTCGCCTTGACGTACGCGCGCTGGAACGCGGCGACGAAGGCGGAGGCGGACGGCTTCACCGACCCGTACGCGCAGTGCGAGGAGATCGAGACCTGGTCCAGCGTGTACGTGGCCACGGTCATTTGGGAGTGCACCCGATAGCCGTCGGATTCCACCGTCGGCAGAGCAATTCCACTCGCACGAGCGTTCGCCTGCCGACGGTCGCTTCGCAATCCCCTCCGCCATGGTGCGGTGCGGCAACGCCGAGTTGCCCGACTTGCGAATTCTGCTTCAATTATCGCATTGAGGAGCGCTTCAGTGACGAACCGTCACGACGAAGAAGGCCTGTCACCCGATTGTGGGAATAAGCGGCGGTCGGCCGTGTGGTGATCGGCGCTTCGTCGACGTGCGCGGCCGGTGTGCCGGGGAGGGTGCGATGGCGGAGTCCGGTCAGGCGGTCCACCGCACGATCCTCGTGGTGGACGTGGAGGGTTTCGGTGATCCGCGCCGGACGCTCCCCCATCAGGTAGGCACCCGGGCGGGCCTGTACCGGGTGGTCACCGACGCGCTCACCGCCGCCGGGGCGCCCTGGCGGGACTGCTACCACGAGGACCGCGGCGACAGCGTGTTCGTGCTGGTCCCGCCGGAGTACGCCAAGGCGCCGCTGGTGGAGGTGCTGCCGGTGGCGTTGGCGCGCGCCCTGCGCGAGCACAACGACACCAGCCCGTCCGCGCAGCGCACGCGGCTGCGGGTGGCGGTGCACGCCGGTGAGGTGGTCTTCGACGGGCACGGCGTCACGTCCACCGCGGTGACCACGGCCTTCCGACTGCTCGACGCGGCACCGGTGCGCCGGGCGCTCGCGGAGTCCCCCGGGTTGGTCGCCGTGGTCGTGTCGCGCTGGGTGTTCGACGAGGTGGTCCGCCACTCGACCGTGCTCGACCCGGCCACCTTCCGACCGGTGCCGGTGGAGGTGAAGGAGGTCCGCGACACCGCCTGGATCGCGCTGCCGGACCACCCCTACCCCGCCGACCCCGCCGTGCTCGACCCCGCCGCGCCAGACCCCACCTCACCGGACCCCGTGGCGCTCGACGACCGGGCGACCGCGGTCGACCCGCGCGGAGGTGGGGCCACGCCCCGGCAGCTGCCCGGCACGCCGACGCCGTTCGTCGGGCGCGAGGAGTACCTGTCCGAACTGGACCGCCCCCTCACCGCCGCCGACGGGGCGGCGGTGCTGATC
>NZ_JBFAAX010000804.1:0-2556 GCF_040639995.1 Actinosynnema sp. NPDC023658
GCGGGTGGGCCCGGACGACCGCGGCAGCCTCGCCGGATACCGCGGCACCGGCGGCGTTACGGGACCTCGTCGCGCTTCACCACGGGCACGGCGGTGCTGCCCCGAAGGCCCAGCACCGAGTGCCGCCGGCTGTAGGTGAAGTACACGACCACGCCCACCACCATCCACACCAGGAACCGGACCCAGGTCAGCGCGGTCAGGTTCAGCATCAGCCACAGGCAGGCGAGGATCGCGAGGATCGGCACCAGCGGCACGAGCGGCACGCGGAAGCCGCGCGGCAGGTCGGGCCGGGTCTTGCGCAGCACCAGCACGCCCGCGGACACCAGGATGAACGCGAACAGCGTGCCGACGTTCACCATCTCCTCCAGCTTGCCCGCCGGGAAGAAGCCCGCCGCCACGGCGACCAGCACGCCGATGATGATCGTGATCCGGAACGGCGTGCCGTGCTTGCCGGTGCGGGCCAGGCGGCGCGGCAGCAGGCCGTCGCGCGACATCGCGAACAGCACCCGCGACTGGCCCAGCATCAGCACCATCACGACCGTGGTCAGGCCGGCCAGCGCGCCCACCGAGATGACGGTGGCCGCCCAGTCGACGCCGTTGGCCGAGAACGCCGTCGCCAACGTCGCCCGCGTGCCGTCGGGCTGGGTCTTGAGCTGGTCGTAGGGCAGCATGCCGGTGATCACCAGCGACACCGCCACGTACAGCACCGTCACGATGGCCAGCGAGCCGAGGATGCCCCGCGGCACGGCCCGCTGCGGGTTGCGGGTCTCCTCCGCGGTCGTGGCGACCACGTCGAAGCCGATGAACGCGAAGAACACCAGCGACGCGGCGGCCAGCAGCCCGAGCACGCCGTACGTGCTGCCCTCGAAGCCGGTGACCAGCGAGAACAGCGACTGCTCCAGCCCGGTCCCGGTGGTGCCGCCGTGCTGGGCGGGCGGGATGTACGGGCTGTAGTTCGCCGCCCTGATGTACCCGATGCCGAGCACGATCACGAGCAGCACGACGGCCACCTTCACCGCCGTGATCACCGCGCTGACCCGCGACGACAGCTTCGTGCCGATCACCAGCAGCAGCGTCAGCACCGCGATCAGCAGCAGCGAGCCCCAGTCGACGTCGACCCCGCCGACGGACGCGGTGGTCCGCACGTCGATGCCCATCTCCCCGAGCACCGTCTGGAGGTACAGCGACCAGCCCTTGGCCACCGCCGCGGCGCCGACCGCGAACTCCAGCACCAGGTCCCAGCCGATGATCCACGCCACGAACTCGCCGAAGGTGGCGTAGGAGAAGGTGTACGCGCTGCCCGCGACCGGCACGGTCGACGCGAACTCCGCGTAGCACAACGCGGCCAGCGCGCACGCCACCGCCGCGAGGACGAACGCCAGCGAGACCGACGGCCCCGCGAGGTTGCCCGCGGTGGACGCGGTGAGGGTGAAGATGCCCGCGCCGATCACCACCGCGACGCCGAACACCGTCAAGTCCCACGCGGTGAGGTCCTTGCGCAGCTTGGTGTCCGGCTCGTCGGTGTCGGCGATCGACTGCTCGATCGACTTGGTGCGCCACAACCCGTTCCCCGGCACGGTGGTCTCGCCTCCTGTTTGCGGTTGGTCCGAACAGACTAGAGGTGGGTACCGACATTCGGCTCCACCGGTAGCTTTGCCCTCATGACTGTGCTTTGCCTGGACATCGGCTCGACGTGGACCAAGGGAGCCCTCGTGTCGCACGCCGGTGAGCTGCTCGGCACCGCACAGCACACGACTACCCCGCCGGAGGTGCTCCGAGGTATCGATGCTGTCACGACCGCGCTCGGCCCGGCCGGTGAAACCCTCGCGTGCTCGTCGGCGGGCGGCGGGTTGCGGCTCGCGGTCGTGGGGCAGGAGCGGTTGGTCAGCTCCGAGGCCGGGTACCGGGTGGCGCTGTCGGCGGGCGCGAAGGTGGTGCACGTGTCGGCCGGGCCGCTCGACGGCGCGGGCGTCCGGGCGTTGCGCGCGGCCGAGCCCGACCTGGTCCTCCTGGTCGGCGGCACGGACGGCGGCGACCGGTCGGTGCTCCTGCACAACGCCCGCAGGCTCGGCGCGAACCGCCTCCGCTGCCCGATCGTGCTGGCGGGCAACGCCGAGGCCCAGCCGGAGGCGGCAGAGCTCCTGGCCGGCCGGACCGTGGTGCGCACCGCGAACGTGCTGCCGGACGTGGGCGAGCTGGCGCCGGGTCCGGCGCGCGCGGCGATCCGCGCGGTGTTCCTGGAGCACGTGATCGGCGGCAAGGGGCTGTCCCGCGGTCGCCGGTTCCGCGGGCTCGTGCGCGCGGTGACACCGGACGCGGTGCTGGAGGGCGTGTCCCGGTTGGCCGCGCAGGACCGGGAGGGCGCGGTGCTCGTGGTGGACGTCGGCGGCGCCACCACGGACGTGTACTCGGCCGCGTCCACTGTGGAGGGACCGGCGCGGGTGGTGGCGCTGCCGCCGGACCGCCGCACCGTGGAGGGCGACCTGGGCGTGCGCTGGTCCGCGCCCGGCGTGGTGGCCGAGGCGGTCGCGGAGAAGCTGGTCGACAAGGACGAGG
>NZ_JBFAAX010000805.1:0-2548 GCF_040639995.1 Actinosynnema sp. NPDC023658
ACCGGAACCGGACGCGTGAGTTCTTTTCAGTCAACACTGAAGCTATAGAATACATCGGGGTCGAACACTTGTTCGACCCCCGCGTTATGCTCCACCCATGCAGGTGTCGCTGTTCGACGACGGTGCCGAGGCGCCGGCGCTGCGCCCGCTGACCGGCGTGCGGCGGACCGAGCTGGGCGACGGCGCGTGGGTCGACGTGCTCCCGGGCTGGCTGACCGGCGCGGACGCGTTGTTCCGCCGACTGGCCGACGAGGTCCCCTGGCGGGCCGAGCGCAGGCAGATGTACGAGCGCGTGGTGGACGTCCCGCGCCTGCTCTGCTTCTACGACGAGGCCGCACCGCTCCCCGACCCCGTGCTGACGCGGGCTCGTGCCGAGCTGAGCGCCTGGTACGCCGACGAGTTGGGCGAGCCGTTCCGCACCGCGGGCCTGTGCTACTACCGCGACGGGCGTGACTCGGTGGCCTGGCACGGTGACACGATCGGGCGTGGTTCGACCGAGGACACCATGGTGGCGATCGTGTCCGTCGGCACGCCCCGTGCGCTGGCCCTGCGCCCGCGCGGAGGTGGCGGCGCGACCGCGCGGTACGCGCTCGGCCACGGCGACCTGATCGTGATGGGCGGGTCGTGCCAGCGCACGTGGGAGCACGCCGTGCCCAAGGCGACGAGGGCCGTCGGCCCGCGCATCAGCATCCAGTTCCGACCCCGCGGCGTGCGCTGACCGCTCCCGCGCGGGGCTTCCGCCGCCGTGGGGTGATCCCGTCCGGTATCGACCCATCTGAGACGCGCTGTCCGACTTGCCCCACCCCACCACGCCGCCGACCTGGATTTTTCGTCCTTGTCCAACATGACCGCCGTCACTACTCTCCCTCTGGGAGCGCTCCCAGAACGCGTTGCGAACATCCTCAAAGGAGAGCGGTATGCGGCAACGGAGATCCATCTTCGGCGCCCTGCTCGCGGCTGCGCTAGCCGTCAGCGGGGCCGTCGTGATGGCGACGGCGGGACAGGTCACGGCGGCCCCGGCCGGTGGTTACCTGCACACCGCGGGCAGCAAGATCGTGGACAGCACCGGCGCGACCGTCCGGCTGACCGGCATCAACTGGTTCGGCATGGAGACCGACAACAAGACCTTCCACGGGCTGTGGTCCAGCCGGACGTGGAAGCAGCAGCTCGACCAGATGGCCTCGTTGGGCTACAACACCCTGCGCATCCCCTTCTCCAACGACGCGCTCAAGCCCGGCGCGACGGCGTCGGGCATCAACGACTTCGTCAACCCCGACCTGATCGGGCTGTCGCCGCTGCAGATCCTGGACAAGGTCATCGACTACGTGGGCCAGAAGGGGATGCGCGTCATCCTCGACCGGCACCGCCCGACCAGCGCCGGGCAGTCCGCGCTCTGGTACACGTCGACCGTGCCGGAGAGCACCTGGATCAGCGACTGGAAGATGCTGGCCCAGCGGTACGCGGGCAACACCACGGTGATCGGCGCCGACCTGCACAACGAGCCGCACGCCGAGGGCACCAACCCCGCCGCCACCGGCTCCTGCTGGGGCTGCGGCGTGGTGGAGCGCGACTGGCGGCTGGCCGCCGAGCGCGCGGGCAACGCGATCCTGTCCGTGCAGCCGAACTGGCTGATCTTCGTCGAGGGCGTGAGCTGCCCGAGCGGCGGCCTGTCCAACGTCTGGGACAACGACCCGTCCAACGACGAGGACTGCGGCTGGTGGGGCGGCAACCTGTCCAAGGCGGGCGAGTTCCCGGTGCGGCTGAACGTGGCCAACCGGCTGGTCTACTCCCCGCACGAGTACGCCACCTCGGTCTACGAGCAGTCCTGGTTCACCTCGCCGGACTTCCCGTCGAACCTGCCCGCCGTCTGGGACCGCTACTGGGGCTACCTGTACAAGAACAACACCGCGCCGCTGATGATGGGCGAGTTCGGCTCCACCCTGGCCAACCCCAAGGACAAGGTGTGGCTGGAGAACCTGATGGCCTACACCGGCAAGGGTGTCAACGGCATCTCGTTCACCTACTGGGCGTGGAACCCGAACTCGGGTGACACCGGCGGCATCGTGGGCGACGACTGGACCACGGTCAACCAGGCCAAGCAGTCGATCCTCCAGCCGTACCTGATCCCGCCGACGGGTGGCGGGACGACCAGCACGACGTCCTCGACCACGACGACCACCACCACGTCCGGTGGCAACGGCACCGGCGCGTGCAAGGCCGTGTGGAAGCAGGACAACGCCTGGCAGGGCGGTTTCCAGGGCTCGTTGACCGTCACCAACAGCGCCACCAGCGCGGTCAACCCGTGGAAGGTCGTGTTCACCCTGCCCTCCGGCGTCACCATCGGCAGCGGGTGGAACGGCACGTTCAGCCAGAGCGGCACCACCGTGACCGTGACCGCGCCGACGTACTCGCCGTCGCTGGCGGCGGGCGCCTCGGTGGCCCTCGGGTTCACCGCGAACGGCACCGCGAGCACGCCCGCGGGCGTGACGCTCGGCGGGACGGCCTGCACCGCCTGACCGACCCTCCCCCGGCGGACCGCTGATCGAGC
>NZ_JBFAAX010000806.1:0-2544 GCF_040639995.1 Actinosynnema sp. NPDC023658
CCGTCCGTGCCGGGCTTGATGACGGTGGACGACCGGTGCGCCGAGTTGGCCGCGAACTGGGTCAGCGTCGCGGCGGGTTCGGTGGTGCCGGTACCCCACGCGCGCAGCGTGCCGGCGACGGTGCTCCCCGCCGCTTCGAGGCTCAGCGCCGCGCCCGCGATCCCGCGCGTCGGCAGGCCGTTGGTGCCGCCGACGGGGAGGTCGATCGAGGAGGAGGCGGCGATCTGGCCCGCGTAGAGCCGGGCACTGACCGGTCGCAGGCCGGCGCCTGCGGTCGGCGTCTTGGTCGCGTACCCCATGACGTCGATGACCAGGTGCGCGGCGCCGCTGCCCTTGTTGGTGACGATCACCTTGCCGTCCGCCCCGAGGGTGATCGAAGCTCCGGAGGCGTTGTTGATGCCGTTCTCGTAGTTGATCACGGACTGCGCGCCGCTCGTGCCGGACGCGGTGGTCTGGAAGTAGCCTGCCGCGGCCGGCGGGGACAGCGTGATCTGCGCGAACACCGCCGACGCGCCCACCGGCACACCGGCGGTGGCGAGGCTGATGGTGCGACTCGCGCCGGCCGGGATGGCGCCCGCCGTGATGCCGAGAGCGGTGTTGGTGTTGATCACGCGGCTGGGCGTGACCGGGACGAACCCGCCGTTGGCCGTGCCGGTGCTGGTGGTGAAGTAGCCGTGCACCTCCACGACCAGGTGCAGGGAGCCGGCGTAGTTGAACACGGAGATCTTGCCGTTCGCGCCCGGCCGCACGATCGCGCCGTTGGACAGCGTCTGCGTCGCCATCACGTTCAGCATCGCCACGCCGGGCGCCGTCGTGCCGTCCGGCCACGCCCTCAGGTAGGTGTTGGCGGTCGGCCCGACGGCCACGATGCGCAGGTACAGGGCGCTGACGCCGGAGGTGGGGATGCCGCCGACCCCCAGCACGGGGAACGTGGTGGTGCTCGTCGCGCCCCGTGTGCCGCTGACGCCGCCGATGCCCGTGCGGGTGTCGAGCACGGATCTGGCGAGGGTGAACGGCACGTAGTCGCCGCCTCGCCCGGCCGCGTCGGCGTGCGCGACCGGTGTTCTCGGCACGACGACCAGCGCCAGCGCCACGAGCACGGCGACCAGCACCGCCACCCCTCGGCGGGTCTCCACTGTGGACATCATTCCCCTTTTCTGCCGGTGCCGCCGCTACCTGACGTCACCACGACGAACCTTGTTCCGTGCAGCCGATGAGGCACTTCGAGTCGGACACCCCGATCCCGGCGTCGATGCCGCTCTTGCTCGGCACGCCGATCGACACCCCCGCTTCGTAGGCGTACTCGCTCGTGTCGGGCAGGGTGTGGGAGGTCCCGATGGCGGGCATGATCCAGTAGCGCTGCGCGGTGGCGGTCCACCCGAGCGACGGACCGACGGCGAAGCCGTTGATCTCCTCCTTGGTGGCCTTGGCCTTGTTCAACCACCCACCGCGCAGGCCCACCCCCGCACCCGGCGTGGAGACGCCCGCGCCGAGGCCCCAGGACACCTGGCCGTGGCTGGTGACGGTGATGCTGATCGACCGGCTGAACGCCAGCGGGCCGAAGGACCTCGTGGCCACGGACCCGTCGAGCGTGAGGTAGTCCGGTGCCGTGTCGCCGCCGGCCAGGTTGATCGGCAGGCTGCCCAGCGCGCCGCGCCAAACGCAGTTGAACGCCCCCTCGCACGGCATGGACTGGAACTGTGGCGACTCGGCGATCGCCCGCGTGACACCCACGACGCTCTCGACCGGCGCGGACGCGACCTCGACCAGGTCCCGCGCCACCCGGGCCACGCCCGTCGGGTCGCCGCGGAACACGCCGACGACGGCGGCGGGCATGTGCGCCACGGCCGAGACCAGCGGCTTCACCGCGGACATCAGGGGCTTCACCGCGGCCGCGACGATCTTCACCGGCAGCTGCTTCGCGGTCCACTCGATGACCTCGCGGGCCTTGCGGGTGACCTTCTCCCGCAGGGCCTTGCGCGCCTTCTCCACCTTCCGCGCGGTCTCCTCGGCCCACTCGCGGGCGCGTTCGGCCTTCTCCCGGGCGTCGTGGATCAACCGACGCCCGCGGTTCTCGGCGTTCTTGAGCAGCCGTCCGATGCCCCGCCGTGCCTTGTCGAGGCCGCGGGTGACCCGCTTCCACTGCCTGCCGGCCCACTTCCTGGCCTCGTTGACCTTGCGCTTGCCCCACGCCTTGGCCTTGGAGAGGGCCTTCCTGCCCTTGTCGACCAGGCCGGTGACCCGCTTGACCGCCGACTTGAACAGGCGCTTGCCGAAGTCCTCCAGCCGCCGCAGGCTCGAACCGGGGTTGCGGACGAACGACTCGACCCGCTGCACGGTCGAGCTGACGAAGTCGCCCACCTTCTTGCAGAAGCCGCAGGAGATCTTCGGCCAGTTGCCGTCGGGGTCCTCGTTGCCCAGCGGGTCGGCCGCGCCGTAGGTAAACCGGTTGGCCAGCACCGAGTCGCCCTCGGCGTAGTCGGTGCGGTCGCGGGACAGGAAGGTGCCGGACTCGGGCGAGTTCCAGCGCGCGCCCATGTCGAC
>NZ_JBFAAX010000807.1:0-2540 GCF_040639995.1 Actinosynnema sp. NPDC023658
CGGGTGACCGGAGGCACGGCAGCGGGACGTCGCCGCGCCCACCGCCGCATGACCGGCCGCTCCACGAACGTGAACAGGGCCCACCCCGTCACCAGCGTCGCCGCGAACAGCAGCAGCGTGACGCCGACGCCGGTCGGCGCGTCGAACGGCCCGACCGGCAGGAGCGTCCGGCCGTAGCAGAGGATCACGCCCTGGCACAGGTAGAAGCCGAACGAGACCTGGCCGAACCAGGTGGCGCGGCGACCACGCAGACCGGTCGGCCGCCCGTCCAGGTCGGCGGTCGCCCAGGCGAGGATCACCAACGACACCGGGACGATCGTCGCCGCCACGAAGCCGAACACGAACGGCAGCACGAGCGCCGCGGCGTAGCCCACCGCCACCGACAGCGCCGCGGGCAGCAGGCCGATCCTGGGCACGCGGCCCGCGACCACCAGCCTGGCCAGCACAATCCCCAGGACGCACTCGAACAGCCTCGGCGCCGGGAAGACGTACCCGAACCACATCTGGGTGGCCGAGATCGGCGCGATGGGCGACTTCGGGGTGTCCGGGACCAGGGTCAGGTTGACCAGCTGCACGGCCACCACGCACGCCACCAGGACCGCCGCCCAGAACCACAGCCGCTGGTCCGCGATGCGCCGGACCCCCTTCAAGATCAGTGGGAACAGCAGGTAGAACAGCATTTCCGTGCAGAGCGTCCACGAGGCCGGGTTGACGTTGGCGTAAACCGACGGATCCGGCGAGAACGAGTGCACCAGGAACAGGTTGACCATCCACCCCGACGCCGGCGTGGCAGCCGCGGCGAACAGGATCATCGCCGCCGCGAACATCACCAGGTGGTTCGGGAAGATCTTCAGCACCCGGCGCCGCCAGAAGGCGCGCATCGTCTCCCCGTCGACCGCGGACCACGTCAGCACGAACCCGCTCAGCACGAAGAAGAACGACACCCCGAGGTATCCGGCCTTGCTGAAGAACCACTCCAAGCCTTGCGCCAAGCCCTCATCCGCGAACGGGTTGATCGGTCCGTGCGGGGGTACCGGCGAGTTGAACAGGGTGACGTGGAAGCAGAACACGAAGAATGCGACCACGAACCGCAGGCCCGTCAACGACGGCAGTGACCTGCGGGGTAACTCGGATAAGTCCGAAGTGGACATCACGACCTCGAATTTCTCGCTGTGTTCACAACATGATCTTGGCGTCCTCAAGACACGGGTCGGCTCTGCACTGGGTAGTGCATCGGTGGCTGTCCGTAGTACTGCGGCCTGCGCCCCTTGTAATGGTAGGAGTCGTTCTCGCCAAACGCGGTGTTACGAAGAAATTCGCGGTGGAGATCAGCAGTGCCCCGCAGGATCCCCGGCAATTCCACTCGGTGACCGATCGGTGACCTGTTGCGACCGGGAGGGATCTTGGCGTGCAATTCGGTTCCGGGTCCCGGCGCTTCGAGCGAAATGCCGACGATTTCTCCAGCAATCCTCCAGTCGATTTCCGCACAACGTGAGCGGTCGTCGGTCGGTGCCGACGGTCGACGGGGCCGGTTGGTCCGATCGGGTCTATTTTCGTCGATCCTGCGCCATTCGGAGCAGTGGCCGTGCATGGCTGGCCGCGCGAATGGGAATTACAGAACCACAATCGTTTCGAATGGAGGTTCCCATGTCGGTGGACATGCGCCTGACCACGCTCGGGCACTGGTCCAACTCCAGCGCAGGACCCACGACGTCGTTCCACGTGGCGGCGGACGACGCGCAGATCCTGCTCGACGTCGGTCTCGACCCGATCGGTCGACTCCAGGCGGCGGGGCTGCAACCGACCGACGTCACGCACGTGTACGTGTCGCACCTGCACTCCGACCACGTGGGCGGGTTCGCCAACTTCGTGTTCACCCGCACGTTGCTCAACCGGGAGGGCGACGTCCCGCTGCTCAAGCTGACGGTGCTGGGCCACCCGCAGGTCCTGGTGGGGCTCAAGGCGCTGCTGGACCTGCAGTACCCCGAGCGCACCTTCGACCTGGCCTGGGTCGAGTGCGGTGAGGAACCCGTGTCGCTGGGCGGGCAGCTGAAGGCCCGCCTGGTGCCGACCGACCACCCGGTGCCCTGCTACGGCGTCGTGCTCGAGACCGGTCGGGCGAAGATCGGGTTCACCGGGGACACCGGCCCGCTGGCGTCGCACCAGCAGGACTACGCCGGCTGCGACGTGCTGATCGGTGAGGCGTTCGGCCTGGCCGGTGACGTCGGCGACAGCATCCACCGGCGCGGGCACAGCACGGCCGAGGACTTGGGCGAGCTGGTGAACGCGGCACGCCCGCGCTTCGTGGTGCCCTTCCACTTCGGGCAGGAGTACGCGGACACGAGCAAGCGCGCCAAGCTGCTCAGCGCGTGCGGCGCACCGGACGTGCAGGTCGTCGACCCGGTCGACTCGGAGCAGATCACCATCGCCCAGTCCTGATCGCGACCGTCGCGCTCGTCGCCGTCCGACGGCAGAACGGGGGAACAGCCGCGGCTCCCGCGCGAACACCCGACCACCGGGTCCGGGGCCCCCCCCCCCGG
>NZ_JBFAAX010000808.1:0-2538 GCF_040639995.1 Actinosynnema sp. NPDC023658
TGGGCAACGCGGTGCAGTCGCAGGTGTCGCGGTTGCGGGCGTTGTTGGACGTGGAGGTGGAGCGCTCCCCCGCCGGGTACCGGCTGGTGGTGGATCCGGGTGAGGTGGACGCGCTGCGGTTCGAGGAGCTGCTGGCGCGGGGTCTGCCGGGTGAGGCGTTGGCGTTGTGGCGTGGTCCGGCGTTGCGGGACGTGGGTGACGCGCCGTTCGCGGCGGTGGTGGCGGCGCGGTGGGAGGAGCTGCGGCTGCGGGCGGGGGAGGAGCACGAGGTGGCGTCGGCGGGGTTGTTGCGGGAGTTGGTGGCGGCTCATCCGACGCGGGAGCGGCTGGTGGCGCGGTTGGTGCGGGTGTTGCACCGGGAGGGCCGTCAGGCGGAGGCGTTGGAGCTGTTCGAGCGGTCGCGGCGGGTGTTGGTCGAGGAGTTGGGCGCGGATCCGTCGCCGGAGTTGGCGGCCGCGCACGGGGAGGTGGTGCGGGGTGAGCGGCCGGCGGCGCGGCGGGTGTTGCCGGCGCAGTTGACGAGTTTCGTGGGGCGTGGGGAGGAGGTGGGGCTGGTCGGGGCGGCGTTGGCGGTGTCGCGGTTGGTGACGTTGACGGGGCCGGGTGGTGCGGGCAAGACGCGGTTGGCGGTGGAGGCGGCGGGTCGGGAGCGGGGTGAGGTGTTCTTCGTGGACCTGGCGCCGTTGGCGGTGGGTGGGGACGTGCCGCGGGCGGTGGTGTCGGCGTTGGGGTTGCGGGAGGACGGGTTGCGGCCGGTGACGGCGCCGGTGGCGCGGTTGGTGGCGGCGTTGCAGGACCGGCCGGTGCTGCTGGTGCTGGACAACTGCGAGCACGTGGTGGACGACGTGGCGGCGTTGGCGGGCTCGTTGTTGGTGGCGTGCGCGGCGTTGCGGGTGTTGGCGACGTCGCGGGAGGCGTTGGGGGTGACCGGGGAGACGGTGCGGCCGGTGCCTCCGCTGGCGTGGGAGGGGGCGGGGTCGGCGGCGGTGCGGTTGTTCGCGGACCGGGCGGCGGCGGTGAACCCGGCGTTCCGGTTGGACCCGGGCACCGCGGAGGTGGTGGTGGGGATCTGCCGGGCGTTGGACGGGTTGCCGTTGGCGATCGAGTTGGCGGCGGCGCGGGTGCGGTCGTTGCCGGTGGCGGAGGTCGCGGCCCGGTTGGGTGACCGGTTCCGGTTGTTGTCGCGGGGCAGTCGGGCGGCGGTGGCGCGGCACCGGACGCTGCACGCGGTGGTGGAGTGGAGTTGGGGGTTGTTGGACGAGGACGAGCGGGCGTTGGCGCGGCGGTTGACGGTGTTCCGGGGTGGGGCGACGTTGGTGTCCGCGGCGGCGGTGTGCGGGGTGGCGGGGACGGACGAGCTGTTGCCGTCGTTGGCGGACAAGTCGCTGGTGGAGGTGTCCGGGGACCGCTACCGGATGTCGGAGACGGTGCGGGAGTTCTGCGCGCGGCGACTGG
The DNA here is from genome assembly GCF_040639995.1 of Actinosynnema sp. NPDC023658. Classification (NCBI taxonomy): domain Bacteria; kingdom Bacillati; phylum Actinomycetota; class Actinomycetes; order Pseudonocardiales; family Pseudonocardiaceae; genus Actinosynnema; species Actinosynnema sp. NPDC023658. The sequence continues at coordinate 1,456 of NZ_JBFAAX010000808.1, forward strand.
TGGGGTCCGGTGAGCGGGAGTGGGTGTCGCGGGCGCACGCGGAGTACTTCGCGGGGTTGGCGCGGGACGCGGCGCCGCACCTGTTCGGGTCGGGGCAGCTGGGGTGGTTGGCGCGGTTGGCGGCGGAGCACGAGGACTTCACGGCGGCGGTGCGGTGGGCGGCCGGGCACGATCACGCGCTGGCGTTGCGGTTGGCGGCGGACCTGGGGTGGCCGTGGTGGGTGCGGGGGTTGCGCACGGAGGGTGCGGCGTTGGCGGCGGAGGTGGTGCGGGCGGTGGGTCCGGTGCCGCCGGAGGGGCTGGTGGAGGAGCACCTGTTGTGCGTGGTGAACGGGTCCTCGACGGGGGTGGGTTTGCCGGGGTTGGAGGTGCCGTCGCCCCGGCAGCCGGCGCCGGACGGGTGGGACGGTCCGCCGACGCGGCCGTTTTTGACGGTGTTGTGGGGCATGGCGCACGGGGTGCCGCAGCTGGACGGGGCGGGGATGGAGGAGCTGCGGCGGCGGTTGTTGGGTCGGGATCCGTGGAGCCGGGCGTTGGGACTGCTGGGGTCGGGGATGTCGCACCAGTACTCGGGTCGGGTGCGGGCGGCGTGGGAGGACCACACGCGGGCGTTGGCGGGGTTCCGGGCCGTGGGTGAGCGGTGGGGCGCGTCGTTGGCGTTGTCGCAGCTGGCGGAGTTGGCGCGGGCGGGCGGTGACCTGGCCGGGGCGGTGGGGTTCCTGGACGAGGCGTTGGCGTTGTCGCGGTCGTTCGGGGAGACCGAGCACACGGCGGCCCTGTTGTGCCGTCGTTCGGAGTGGGCGTGCCACGCCGGTGACCTGGACGGTGCGGCGGCCGACGTGGAGGCGGCGGCGGTGCTGGCGCGGTCGCAGGGCACGGTGGAGGCGTTGGCGCAGGCGTGGCTGGGTGCGGCGGAGGTGGCCCGGCGGCGGGGTGACGCGCACGGGGCGCGGCGGTGGTGCGCGGAGGCGTTGCGGGTGTGCCCGCGGGGCTGGTTCGGGTCGGAGGAGGTGCGGGCGTTGGTGCACGTCGCGGCGGGCCGGGTGGAGCTGGCCCTGGGTGAGCCGGAGGCGGCGGTGCGGG
>NZ_JBFAAX010000809.1:0-2527 GCF_040639995.1 Actinosynnema sp. NPDC023658
CAGCACGTCGGGGTCGAGGGGTTCGCCGAACGCGACCGCGGCCGGCCGCAGGACGCCGCCGCACACCCCGCAGCCCCGCCGGACCACGCCGGCGCGCACGCGTGCCAACGCCTCGCTCATCGCGCCCGTGGCGCCGCAGGAGACGCACACCACACGCGACATCGACCCGTGCAGCTCCACGACCCGCGACCCGGCGCGCTGGTGCAGCCCGTCGACGTTCTGCGTCAGCAACGACCGCACCCGCCCGGCCCGCTGCAACCCCACCAACGCGCGGTGCGCGGCGTTCGGCACCGCCGTCCACATCGGATCGTCCAGCCAGGACTGCCACGCCTGCCGCCGCACGCGCGCGGAGGTGAGGAACGACGAGGCGTCGAACCGGAACCGCACCACCCCGGACTCGACGGACACCCCCGCGCCGGTGAGCACGGTGATGCGCCGTGAGAGGGCCATCACGTCCCGTGCACTCATGCCACCACCGTCCCACACGCCTGCGAGCATGGCGGCATGCGCGGGTCATCGGCGGAGCCGACAGTCAGGCGGTGGACGGGCGCGGTGCTCGGAGGTATCGGTTTGATCACGGCGGTGGTGGGGTTCTTCCTGCCCTGGCTGCGCTCCGGGACGGTCACCAGGACCAGTTACGAGGTGCTCGCTCTGCGTGGTTTCGCCGGGTTGGACGGCGTGCCGGGCGAGGTCGTGCGCGGCACCTGGGTCGCGCTCACCCCGTTGGCGGTGTGCTGCGTGGTGCTCTGGGCGGTGCGATTTCACCGGATCGCGGCATGGGTCGCACTGGTGTTTGGCACGATTGCGGGAACGGTGGCGGCACTTGCCGCCGTCCAAGGGGGCAACGAGGCGGCACTGGTCGGGATCACCCTGACCGGACCGGTGGCGACCCTCGGTGGTGCTGTGCTGGGGATCGCCGGAGCGATCACCGTGCTCACCGCGAAATCCCGCACAGCGATCAGCACTCCAGGAGGAGCACCGTGACGTACCCGAGTGGCGGCGGAGGCGAATGGCCACCGCAGAACAACCCGTACGGCCAGCCGCAGCAGGGGGGCTACCCGCAGCCGGGTCCGCAGCAGGGTGGGTACCCCCAGCAGGGCGGCTACCCGCAGCAAGGTGGCTACCCGCAGACCGGCCCGCAGCCGCAACAGGGCGGCTACCCCCAGCAGGGCGGCTACCCGCAGACCGGCCCGCAGGGCTTCGCGCAGCCGGGGCACGAGTTCGGCCCGCCGCACGGCCAGGCGCCGTACGGCTACGCGGGTGGCGAGCCGCCGAAGAAGAAGCGCACCGGCCTGGTCGTCACCGCGGTCGTGGCCGTCCTCGCGCTGGCCGCGGGCACGGTCGCGACGGTGTGGGCGCTGCGCAGCTCCGACGACGTGGCCGCCGGCTCCGAGAGCCCGTCCACCGCGGCGAACAACCTGCTCAGCGCGCTGGGCAGCGGTGACGTCCTCGGCATCATGAACGGCCTGGCGCCCGCCGAGGCCAAGCTGAGCAAGGACTACACCGAGGCCACCGTCAGCGAGGCCAAGCGGTTGGAGATCCTGAAGAAGGACGCCGACCCGAACAAGCTCAGCGGCGTGCAGATCAAGAGCGAGGGCATCAAGTTCGACGACGCCGCCGCGGAGAAGGTCAACGACCACCTGACGATCAACAAGGTGGTCGAGGGCAAGATCACGATCACCTCGGACGTCAAGCAGATCCCGTTGACCGACAAGCTGGTCGACGCGCTCGGCGCGGACCTGCAGAAGGCCGGCACCGAGACGGAGACGCTGGACTTCGCCAAGGAGAAGGCCGACCGCAAGGGCAAGCCGATCGGCATCGCGACGATCAAGGTCGGGGACGACTGGTACCCGAGCCTCTTCTACACCATCGCGAACGCCGCGCTGGAGGAAGAGGACCTGAAGTGGCCCGCCCAGGGCATCGCGCCGGCCGGCGCGTCCTCCGCGAACGACGCCGCCAAGCAGTTGGTGGAGAAGGCGTTCGCGGCTGACGTCGAGGGCGTCATCGCGCTGCTGCCGCCGGACGAGATGGGCGTGCTGCAGGACGTCGGCCCGGTCATCCTGGAGCAGATCGGCCGCACGCCCGACACGGGCGCGAAGCTGATCGAGCTGGAGACCGACGCCAAGGACGTCTCGGGCGGCACCCAGCTCACCGTCCGCAAGCTGGTGGTCGAGGCCGAGGGCGAGCGGGTCGAGATCAGCCGGGACGGCGACTGCTACAGCGCCTCGGCGCAGGGCCAGTCGCAGCGGCTGTGCGCGGACGAGCTCACCCAGCTGATCGAGCAGCAGGGCCGGGGCGAGATCCCCGCCGCCGCGGTCGACGTCATCGGCCGGGTCGGCGCGCAGGTGCTGAAGGACGGCATCGGCGTGGTCGCCACCGAGGTCGACGGCAAGTGGTACGTCAGCCCGTTCCGCACCTACAGCGAGCTGTTCCTGACGCTGATGCGCGGTCTGGAGCCGAAGGACGTCGACGAGCTGATCAAGGCGATCAAGTAGCAGTCGACGCACCACCCGGCACGCTCCGCAGG